>JAUVWK010000240.1 GCA_030604165.1 Alphaproteobacteria bacterium
ATAACCGAGGCGACCACGCCCTGGGAGGTCGGCTTCGGCTGGGCGGTGTCGCGCAAGAAGGGCGATTTTCGCGGCAAGGAGGCGGTCTTCGCGCGCGAGGGCCAGGACAAGGTCGCGCTGGTCGGCATCGAGGCGGCGCACGGCGACATCGTCGATGCCGGCGCCAGCCTTTCGTTGGAGGGGCGCAAGGTGGGCGTCGTCAACAGCCCGGATTATTCGCACCGCATGAAAAAATCGCTGGCGCTCGCCCATGTCGAGCCCTCGGTGGCGGCCGTCGGTACTACGCTGGCGCTGGCCGGCGAGACGGTCTCGTGCGCGGCGACGATCGTGCCGATCCCGTTCTACGACCCGCAGAAGACCCGGACCCACGCCGACTAGAAATTGGTCCGGCGCGGCAAGAGGCGGACTGGCGATGGATTTTTCACTGACCGCGGAACAAGAGGCCGTGCGCGACAGCGTGGCCAAGCTGTGCGCCGACTTCGACGACGCCTACTGGCTCGAGCGCGACCGCACCGGGGAGTTTCCGCACGAGTTTCGCGCCGCCATCGTGGCCGGCGGCTGGCTCGGCATCACCATGCCCGAGCAATATGGCGGCGCGGCGTTGGGCGTTACCGAGGCGGCGCTGATGATGCACGAGGTGGCCGGCTCGTCGGGCGCCATGGCCGCCGCGTCGGCCATCCATATCAATCTGTTCGGGCCGCACCCCATCGTCGTGTTCGGCACTGACGAGCAAAAGGCGCGCTGGGTGCCGGACCTGATCGCGGGCAAGGCGCAACTCTGCTTCGGCGTCACCGAGGCGGACGCCGGCTTGAACACCACCCGGATCGCGACCCGCGCCGAGAAGCAGGGCGACGTCTATATCGTCCATGGCCGCAAGCTTTGGACCTCGGCCGCCCAGGAAGCCAACAAGATCGTGCTGTTGGCGCGGACCACGCGGCTTGAGGATTGCGCCCGGCCGACCGACGGCTTGAGCCTGTTCTACACCGATCTCGACCGCACCTATGTCGAGGTGCGCGTGATCGACAAGATGGGCCGCAAGGCGGTCGATTCGAACGAGACCTTTATCGACGGCCTACCGGTGCCGCGCGGCGATCTCATCGGCGAGGAAGGCAAGGGCTTCAAGTACCTGCTGCACAGCCTCAATCCGGAGCGCATCCTGATCGGCATCGAGGCGGTGGCGATCGGCCGCAACGCCTTGGCTCGCGCCACGCGCTATGCCAAGGAGCGCATCGTCTTCGACCGGCCGATCGGCCAGAACCAGGCGATCCAGCATCCCCTCGCCGAATGCTGGATGGAACTGGAGGCGGCGTATCTGACGGCGATGGATGCCGCGGGCCGCTACGACCGCGGCGAGCCCTGCGGCTTGCAGGCCAACGCGACCAAATATCTCGGCGCCGAGGCCGGTTTCAAGACCTGCACGCAAGCGGTGTTGACCCATGGCGGCATGGGCTACGCCAAGGAGTTTCATGTCGAACGCCTGCTGCGCGAGGTTTTGATCGCGCGGCTCGCGCCGGTCAGCATGCATTTGATCCTGTGCCATATCGCCGAAAAGGCGCTCGGGCTGCCCAAATCCTACTGACAGGTCGTACTAGAGGAAATCGCCGTGGCCCGAGATACCGATACCGACAAGCCGGCCGGGCCGCTCGATGGGGTCCGGGTGCTGGATCTCACCGAGGTCTTGTTGGGGCCCTACGCGACGCAAATTCTGGGCGATCTCGGCGCCGATGTGATCAAGGTGGAATCGCCGCGCGGCGACATCACGCGCGACATCTGGCCGCATCGCCAGCCCGGCATGGGCGCGATCTATCTCAACGCCAACCGCAACAAGCGCTCGATCCTGCTCGACCTGAAAAAGCCGGAGGGCAAGCGCGCGCTGCTGAAAATGGCGGCGGACGCCGATGTTTTCGTCCACGCGATGCGCCCGCGGGCCATCGTTCGCCTCGGTCTCTCCTACGAAGACGTCGCCAAGGTAAATCCGCGCATCGTCTATTGCGGCGCCTATGGCTACGGCGCCAAGGGCCCCTATGCCGACAAGCCCGCCTATGACGACCTGATTCAAGGCGCCTCGGGGATCGCCGCCCTGCAAGGCCACGGCCACGGCCGGCCGGAATATGTGGCGACCGTGCTGGCGGACAAGGTCGCCAGCCTGACCGTGGTTTACGCCATCGTCGCCGCGCTCTTCCATCGCCAGCGCAGCGGCGAGGGACAGGCCATCGAGGTGCCGATGTTCGAGACCATGGTCGCCTTCCTGATGGCCGAGCATCTGGATGGCGAGACCTTTCGCCCCAGCCAGGGCGGGCCCGGCTATGGCCGGGTGTTGTCGGCGGAGCGCAAGCCGTTTGCCACGGCCGACGGCTTTATCTGCGTGTTACCCTATACGGATCGCCATTGGCGGCGCTTTTTCGAAATAATCGGGCGGCCGGAGCTCGGCGACGACCCGCGCTACGGTAGCATGGACGCCCGCCAAGGCCGCCTCGACGAGCTTTATGCGCTGATCGCGGCGGTGATGCCGCGCCGCGCCACCGCGGCCTGGGTGCAGGATCTCGAGGCAGCGGAAATTCCGGTCACGCGGGTCAACGATCTGACGGATCTGCTTGACGATCCGCACCTCGAGGCCGTCGGCTTTTTCCGCGATGTCGAGCATCACGCCGACGGGGCGATGAAAACCACCGCGCCGCCGGTGTCGTTCTCGCGCACGGCGCAAAGCATCCGCCGGCTGGCGCCGCGCCACGGCGAACACGGCCGCGAAATCCTCGGCGAATTCGGCTTCGACGAAAACGAAATCGCGGCGCTGGCGGACTGCGGCGCGCTCCAGAAAGTCGAGCGATAGGGCGTGTTCGACGCGACCTCGCGCCGGTCTATTTGACCCAGCGGAGTTTCCATTCCTCCGGCTCTTTGACCCAGGGCGCGGTGGGCTGAATCTGTTCGCCGAATTGCTGACAGGTGCGCAGGATTTCGGCCTCGTCCATGGTGGTCAGTCGGTAGTCGTCGATCACCGGCGTGCCATCGACAATGACCGTCCGCGCGCTTCGCCCCGTCGCGTTGAAGACGAAGTTGCTGATCAGATTGAGCCGCGTCGTCGGGATCCACTCATAGCTGGTCAGGTCCCACAGCACGAGGTCGGCCTTCTTGCCGACCTCTATGCTGCCGATCTCGTCGCCGAGTTGCAGCGCCTTCGCCCCGTTGATCGTGGCCATGTCGAGCACGGTCGCGCTGGTGGCGCCGGTGGGAATTTGGAACAGGCCCGTATCCGGCGAGACGACGGTGCCACGGGCCTCGGCATGCACGCCGACGACCAGATACATCTCGCGGACCATGTCGTGACAAGTCCCGGTGTTGGTCTCGTCGTTGCCGAGCCCGACATTGACCCCGGCCTGCATCATCTCGGGGATCGCGCTGCTGGCGTTCAGCGAGCCGTAGAGCCCGTGCAGGCTCGAGCCCGGCACATGCGCCACGTGCGCGCCGCTGTCCTTCATCAGGAAGATCTCGTTGACATCGAGCCAGGCCATGTGGGCGGCGACCAGGCGGGGGCCCAGAATGCCGAGGTGGTGGAGGTATTCGACGTCGCGCATACCGGTGCGATTGCGCGTGAACTCCACGACCTCGAAATTGACCGCCGCATGGGTCTGAATACCGAGATCGTAGCGCTCGGCCAGATCCGTTATGCCGGCGATCAGCTCGTCCGAGCTGTTGCAGACCTGCTGGATGTCCAGGGCCGCGACGACCCGCCCGTCGGCGGACAGGTGATTCTGCTTGATGAAGGCCTCGGTGTTGTCGAGGCATTGCTTGGTGTTCTCCTGCAGGCGCCCGGGGATGTCGGTCTCGTGAAGGTCCATCATCATGCGGGCGAGAACGCCGCGCGCGCCGATCTCCCGCACCGCGCGCACCGCCGAATCCTCGAGCGGCGGGATGGTGCCGCAATCGGCGACCGTCGTGGTGCCGGTCTTCAGGCAGGAGAGCAGGGTGTGGGCGGCGGCGTAAAAGTAGTTTTCCTGGGTGAGAGTCTCCCAGGTGAAGCTGTATTTGCGATCGACGTAGGCGACCAGCGGGCAATCGTCCATCAATCCCTTGTCGAAACAGGATTCGAGATGAGCGTGGGCGTTGACGAAGCCGGGCGAGACCAGCCGCTCCGAGGCGTCGATGGTGCGCGTGGCACGGTATGTGCGCCTGAGTTCGCCGGGATCGCCCACCGCCACGATGCGGTTGCCCTTGATCGCGATCGAGGCGCGCTCAAACAGGGTTCGCTCCGCGTCTTGGCTGAGGATGAAGCGGGCATCGTCGATCAGCAGCTCGATCGGTTCGCTCGTCATGGCTGGGCGCCTCCTGCAAAGAGCTTCGCCGACATATGAGACGACGTCGCCGCGCACCAGAATAACAGCCATATTCCCTGGGCGAGGATTTTTGATATCCGATCCCGTAATGTCAGGGTGAAACCGCGTACCGGGGTCAAGCCGCGAACGAAACGGAGCATGAGATGGCCGAGATCGAATATTTCTATTCCGCTCATTCCCTCTTCGCCTATTTCGGCTCGGCGCGCTTGAGCGAGGTCGCGCGCGTGGCCGGCCGGCGCATCGCCCACAAGCCGTTCGATCTGCATCGGGCCATGACGGCGCTGGGCGCGGTGCCGTTCGGCGAACGCAGCCAGGCGCATTACGATTATTTCTTCGGCCGCGAGAAGGAACGCTGGGCCGAGCACCGCGGCGCCCCGATCACCGGCCCCACGCCGAGCCATCACGGCAAGGACATGACGCTACCCAACGGCATGCTCATCGCCGGCCTGGTGCAGGGCCACGATATCGACCGGCTGGCGCATTGCCTGCTCGAGGCGCATTGGCGGGACGACGCAGATATCGCCGAGCGCGCGACCTTGGCGCGGCTCGCCGAGACGCTCGGCATCGAGCCCGGGCCGCTGCTCGACGCGGCGCTGTCGCCGCCGGTGGCGGCCCTCTATGAGGCCAATACCGAGGAGGCCATCCGGCGCTCGGTG
>JAUVWK010000210.1 GCA_030604165.1 Alphaproteobacteria bacterium
CTCACCCTGATCGCGAGCGCGGGCCTCGGCACCGAGATCAACGGCGAATACATCACGGGCTTTATCGAGGCCGAGCGGCGCAAGGAGATCAAGCCGCATCTCGAGAAGCTGTTCGCCGATCCCTCGCTGGTGAACCGCCAGCTGGTCAACGATATCCTGGCCTACAAGCGGCTCGACGGCGTGGCTGGCGCGCTGCGCACCATCGCCGAGCAGTTCTGCCCCGGCGGCGTCCAGGCCACGGTGCTGCGCGACGAGCTCGCCGGGTTGTCGCTGCCGGTTTTGGTCGTCTGGGGGGCGCAGGATCAGATCGTTCCCGTGGCCCACGCCGACGGCCTGCCCGCTGGCATCAAGACCGTGATCATTCCGGACGCCGGCCACATGCCGCAGATGGAAGCGGCCAGCGAGGTCAATCGCCTGATCGACGAACTGATCGAGTAGTAAGCTTTCCGTTCAGCCGGCACCAGCGCCATCGCCGCCTTGGTGTGGCGCCGAGAGAACCCTTATATTGTGGCCATGGGCAAAAGCGACCGCATCGGGCCGGGCGAGCCGCAGAACATGTCCGGACGCGCCGATACGGCACCGCGCCCGGACGTCTTCTGCGGTGATATCGACATCCGCATCGCGGCGGACGGAACCTGGTTCCACGAGGGCTCGCCGATCGGCCGCAAGGAGCTGGTGCGGCTGTTCGCGAGCGTGCTATCGCGCGACGCGGACGGCGACTATTGGCTGATCACGCCCGTCGAGCAGGCGCGCATCAAAGTGGACGATGCACCCTTCGTCGCTGTTGAGATGTCGGTGGCGGGCCTAGGACGCGACCAGGTGCTCACTTTTCGTACCAACATCGACGACACGGTGGCGGCCGGCGCGGCCCACCCCATCGCCTTCCGGCGTCGCCCGGGGGCCGAGCACAGCGCGCCTTACCTCCAGGTGCGCGACGGTCTCGAGGCCCTGATCGCGCGCTCCGTCTATTACGACCTGGTGGCGCTTGGCGTGGAGCGGAGCGTCGACGGCGAAGCGCTATTCGGCGTCTGGAGCGGCGGCCGCTTCTTCGCCTTCGCTGCCGCGGCGGCGTTGCCATGAGGCGCGAGACGATCCGCTCGCGCCTGGCCGAGCACGCCCCCGGCGATGCCGGCGAAAGCTGGGAGCGGGTGATCGCGGCGGCGGCGCGCGCGCCCAGCGCGCGCACCCCGGGCTCGTTTCGAGACGGCGCGGCGCACAAGCCGACACGCACGATCGAGCAGCCGATCACGCCCTCGGCGGTGCTCGTGCCGATCGTCGACCGGCCCGATGGCCAAACGGTGCTATTGACCCTGCGCACCGACCACCTCAACGATCACGCCGGGCAGATCAGCTTTCCCGGCGGGCGGCTCGACGCGGGCGACCGCACCCCGGTCGAGACCGCGCTGCGCGAGGCCGAAGAGGAGATCGGCCTGACGCGCGAACAAATCGATGTGGTCGGCCGCTTGGACGATTATCTCGTCGCCACCGGCTATCGCATCACGCCCGTGGTCGCTCTGGTCGCCCTGCCGCTCGCGCTGGTCCTCGACCGCTTCGAAGTGGCCGAGGCCTTCGAAGTGCCGCTCGCGCTGGTGCTCTCGTCCGCCAGCTACCGCACCGACAGCCGCGTGATCAATCGCATCGAACACAGATTTCACGTCCTGCCCTACAAGAACTACAATATCTGGGGCGCGACCGCGGCGATCCTGGTGAATCTACGACAAGTGCTTGCTCAGCCATGCTGAAATCGATTACCGCCTACATCATCCCCTTGCTGCTGCCGGCGGCGATTTATTTCGCCTATATGCTGCTGTCGCGGCGCATCCAGCTCGGCACCGGCAACACGGCCGCGGCGCTGCGGCAGTTGCCCTGGCCCTGGCTGCTCGGTGCCGGCTTGATCCTGATGGCCGCCAGCCTATTCGCCTTCGGCCTCACTTCCGGGACCGACAAGGACGGCGCCTACATCCCGCCACAGTTCGTCGATGGCGAGATGATTCCCGGCCACGTCGAATAGACCGTGGCGAAACGGTGCCCGCCGGCCAGCGCCTTCCCCCCGCCCCGTGGCTAACCGCGCCCGAGACGCGGGCCGTGATCGCCGCACTGACGGCGGCGGGCGCGGAGGTTCGCTTCGTCGGCGGCTGCGTGCGCGACGGCTGGCTCGGCCGCCCGGTGAGCGACCTCGACCTGGCGACGCCGACCCCGCCAGAGGGTGTCATCGGCCTGCTTGAAGCGGCCGAGATTCGCGCCATCCCGACCGGCATCGAGCACGGCACCGTGATGGCCGTGATGGATCGCCGTCGCTTCGAGATCACCACCTTGCGGCGCGACATCAAGACCGACGGCCGGCGCGCCGACGTGGTCTTCACCGACGACTGGGAGGCCGACGCGGCGCGCCGGGATTTCACCATCAACGCCTTGAGCTGCACCCCGGATGGCCTGATCTACGACCCGGCCGGCGGCCTGGCGGACCTCGAGGCCGGGCGCGTGCGCTTCGTCGGCCCACCGGCGCGCCGCATCCGCGAAGACTTTCTCAGGATCTTGCGGTTCTTCCGGTTCGACGCCTATTACGGCAAACCGCCGCCCGACGCGGGCGCGCTGGAAGCCTGCCACGCCTGGGCGCACGCCATTCCCAAGCTCTCGGGCGAGCGCGTGCGCAACGAGATGCTGCGGCTGCTGGTCGCGCCGCGGGCGCACGACGCGCTCGGCCTGATGGCGCAAACCGGGGTCACAGATTACGTGCTGCCCGAGGCGCTCCACGACGATGCGGCGCACGGCATGGCGATGTTCGCCGCCTTGGCGCGGCTCGAGGCAAAGCTCGGCGCCGACCCGCTGCGCCGCCTCGCGGCCCTGATCCGCGGTCCGGCCACGCTGGGCAGCGACGCGCCGGCGCGCGCGCTCGCCGCGCGTTGGCGTCTCGCCAACAAGGACGGCGAGCGTCTGGCGGCCATGGTCGCGCCGCCGGTTCGGATCGAGCGCGCCATGGCGCCGCACGATCTTCGCCTCGCGCTTTATCGCCTCGGCGCCGATCTGGTGCGCGACCTCGTGCTGTTGGCATGGGCGGCCCGGGGCAACGGCGGCGCGGCCGAGGCGGGCGGCTATCGGCCGCTACTGACGGCGGCCGAGCAATGGCAGCCGCCAACCTTGCCGGTGCGGGGCGCCGACGCGATCGCGCTCGGCCTGCCGGCCGGCCCCGAGGTGGGCCGGGTGCTCGCCGAGGTCGAGCGCTGGTGGCTCGAGAACGACTTTCAGGCCTCGCGCGAAGCCGCGCTCGAGACGCTGAAAACGCTGGTGGCCGAGCGGATTAACTAATCCGACTGCTTGGTGAGCCGGCCCGTGACGCGGCGCGCGGTCTCGCCGTCGCGCACGCTGATAAACTCGAGCGCCATGCCGAGATCGTTCAGGGTTCGGTTGTAGGTCTGCATGACGTAGCCGCCGTCATCGAGGACCGCCAGCGAGTGCACGGTCAGGGTCTGGTCGGCCAAGCGGGCCCAGGCGAACGGCGCGCCGCTCAACGGATCGCCCGCGTTCTCGGCGCGATAGACGCCCGCCCGATCGGTGGACACAAAGACGAGGCTGTCGGCCTTGCGCCGGATATCGGGCGTGGCCGGATCGCCGCCCTGCCTGATCACCGTGGTCCAGGAGATACTGAGACCGTTGGGGGCCGGACGGATGGTGACGTCGAAGTCACGCACCGTAAGCCCGAAATAATCGCTGTCGTCGCTGCGCGCGATGCCCGAGCCGGCGAAATTGCCGTAGAAGGCTTCGATCGAAAGATCGCCAGCGGCGGCGCGGCCGGGTTGGCCGAGCAACAGGATCAGAAGGGCCGCCAGACCGGCGCAGGCCCCCAAGACAGCAATTCGCATGGCTCCCCCATCGACGCGCTGGGTATCGAGTCGCCACGCGAGGCGCGCGGCGCGCGGCCAGTCTAGCCGACCGGCGTGACGCGGCCAAGGCGAGCGCACGATCGATAGTATCTCTGTTTGAATGTGACGCACTGAGAGCGCAAAGCGGCCTTGAAGGTTCTCTAATTGCGGCCTCTCCCACAAGGGCACGGTTTTTTGTGTCTCACCGGGTTCATGGTTCTCTCCGGGGTCGGCACCGCTAGACGGCCCGCCCCATGATGGCGTCGGCGGCTGGATGTCTCCAAAGGTCGGTTGCGAGGTCCGTGGTCGATTGGGCCCGGGTAATGTTCCGTTAATGATACTTAGCCATAATCTCGCCGGGGTTAAGTTAAGCACTTGGATTAAACACTGCGGCCGTGTCCGCCTGGGCTAGCTCAACAACCGTGCGACGCATCCGAGGCAGGCCGATCCGGGTCTGATCGAGGAATGATCTGGCGGTCAGTGGGCCCTGCCGGGCCGGCGAAATGCAATCAAAAGACACGGTGTTGGAGGGTCAAATGACGATCGATATCGATCACGATACACGCCTTGAGTTCCTGCGGATCGACGAGGCTGCGTGTCAAGCGCTGCGGGACTTCTGGGGTGTCGCGGAGAAGCACTTGGACGAGATCCTGGACAGGTTCTACGAGCATGTGCGAGCAGTGCCGGAACTGGCGCGGCTGATCGGCGACGAGTCCAATATTCCGCGCTTGAAACAGGCCCAGCATGACCACTGGGAGGGTCTGTTCGCGGGAACCTTCGACGAAAACTACGTCGCCCGCTGCCGCGTAATCGGCGAGGCGCATTACCGCATAGGCCTGGAGCCGCGCTGGTATATGGGGGCCTACTGCTATGTGGTAGAGCAGCTGACCAGCTTGGCCCTCAAGACCTACCGGCTGAAGCGAGGCAAACTCGACATTGTTCTCGGTGCCGTCAACCGCGCGGTCTACCTCGACATGGACATGGCCCTCGCGGTCTATAACGCTTGCGTGTTGGCCGAGCAGGTAAAACGCCAACAGGAAATCGAGCGGCTGACCAGCGACTTTGACAGCAAGGCGAAATCGGCTCTCGAGACCGTGTCAACGGCAGCGAGCCAGATGGAGAAGACGGCTCAGGGCATGTCAGCGACAGCCGAGCAGACGAGTCAGCAGGCGGCGACCGTCGCCGCTGCCTCGGAGGAGGCCTCGAGCAATGTGCAGACCGTGGCCTCGGCCGCCGAGGAGCTCTCGAGCTCGATCGGCGAGATCAGCCGGCAGGTGATCGATTCCGCCAGGATTTCGGGCGAGGCGGCGGAAGAGGCCGAGCGAACCAACGCCACGGTGCAAGGGCTCAACGACGCGGCGCAAAAGATCGGCGACGTGCTCGACCTGATCAACGATATCGCCAACCAGACCAACCTGCTGGCGCTCAACGCCACAATCGAGGCGGCGCGCGCCGGCGACGCCGGCAAAGGCTTCGCCGTGGTCGCCTCCGAGGTCAAGACCTTGGCCGACCAAACGGCCAAGGCGACCGATCAAATCGCTTCTCAAATTTCCTCTATGCAATCCGAGACCAAAGCCGCTGTGGGCGCCATCGGGCACATCAGCGAAACCATCGGTCAGATCAACGAGATCGCGACGGCGATCTCCTCGGCTGTCGAGGAGCAGACGGCCGCGACGAGCGAGATCAGCAATAACGTTCAACAAGCGGCGAGCGGCACTCAG
>JAUVWK010000088.1 GCA_030604165.1 Alphaproteobacteria bacterium
CCGTATCAGAATCGGCCGTGGATCCCGAATTACGCGAGCCGACGCCATGGCCTCGAAAAAGAAAAAAATGATGATGCTCGGGGCGCTGCTGCTGATCGGCGGCGGCGCCGTCGGCGGTTACCAGATGCTCCCGGGCGGGGAGCCGGATAACCTTCCGCCGCCCTTGCCGAAGCCGGCCTTCATGCATCTGGAGCCGTTTCTCGCTCCCGTTATCGAGGGCCGACGGATCGTCAAATATGTCACGCTCGGCATCACGTTGGAATTGAGCGACGAATCCTATATCGAGCTCGTGCGCGAGAACAACGCGCCGTTACGCGACACGTTCTTGAACGATCTGCTGATGCAGGCGCATATGATGCGCGGCTCGAGCCGGCCGGTTTATCTCCCGCAAGTGAAGGCGCGCTTCCGCATCTTGGCGCAGCGGGTGCTCGGCGAAGACGTCGTTGAAGACGTTCTGATTCGCTACGCCACGGATCGCGGATACTAGAGCATTTCAGGTTTGAGCGGCACCGGCCCGCACCCCTCCCGGCCACCCCAAGCATATGCTGCCATGGGTGGCCGGGAGGGGTGCGGGCCGGTGCGATTCCGCGCGAGCGGGAAATGATCTAAGGTCTCGCCGCCAAGCGTCGGTTGCGTTCCCACACGTCTTCTGGCATTTTTCGGCAGTCATTATCACAGCTTCTTGGCATAAGCCGACCGTGCCCTGATGCGGGCGCGCCGTCTGGCGTATCGCCTGAGTAATTCACCGTCTTCAGACACTAGGGGTTATCGAGGAATGTCCGCGATATATTGGTTCGCCTTGGCGTGCGGCGTCGCCGCGCTCTTGTACGGGGTTTATGCGATCCGGTCGGTCTTTGCCGCGCCCACAGGGAACGATCGGATGCGCGAGATCGCCGCCGCCGTTCAAGAAGGCGCCCGCGCCTATCTGAACCGGCAATACCTCGCCATCGGCCTCGTCGGCCTGGTGCTGTTCGGCGTCCTCACCGGGCTTCTGGGTTATCTGGTGGGCATCGGGTTCCTGATCGGCGCGGTGCTCTCCGGTGCCACCGGTTATATCGGTATGCATGTTTCGGTACGCGCCAATGTACGCACCGCCCATGCCGCCACCGAGGGTCTGAAGCCCGCACTCGCCTTGGCGTTTCGCTCGGGCGCGGTCACCGGCATGCTGGTCGTCGGCTTGGGCCTGCTCGGCGTTGCCGCCTATTACGGCATTCTGGTCAGCGCCGGCGTCGAAACCAAGAAGCTGCTCGAGGCGTTGGTCGCGCTCGGCTTCGGCGGTTCGCTGATTTCGATCTTCGCCCGTCTCGGCGGCGGCATCTTCACCAAGGGCGCCGACGTGGGCGCCGATCTGGTCGGCAAGGTGGAGGCGGGGATTCCCGAGGACGACCCGCGCAACCCGGCGGTGATCGCCGACAATGTCGGCGACAATGTCGGCGATTGCGCGGGCATGGCGGCTGACCTGTTCGAGACCTACGCCGTGACCCTGGTCGCGACCATGTTGCTCGCCGCGGTTTATTTTTATGGTGAAATGCAGTCGGCCATGATGCTCTATCCGCTCGCCATCGGCGGCGCCTGCATCCTGGCGTCGGTGGTCGGCACCTTCTTCGTCCGGCTCGGCCGGAGCCAGAAGATCATGCCGGCGCTTTATCGCGGGTTCCTGGTTTCGGCGATCCTGTCAGGGGTCGCCCTTTGGCCGATCACCGAATGGGTGGTGGGCTGGAACACCGAGTTCGTTGTCGGCGGCGTCGCGTCCAGCGGGCGCGAGCTGTTCTATTGTGGCCTCATCGGCCTGGTCGTCACCGGCCTGATGATCTGGGTGACGGAATATTACACCTCCACCGAGTTCGGCCCGGTTCGTTCCATCGCCAAGGCTTCCACCACGGGCCACGCCACCAACATCATCCAGGGCCTCGCCATCTCGATGCAGGCTACGGCGCTGCCGGCGATCATCATCTCCGCCGGCATCCTGCTGGCCTATCTGGCGGCCGGGCTGTTCGGTATCGCCATCGCGGCGACCGCGATGCTGGCGCTCGCCGGCATGGTGGTCGCGCTCGACGCCTACGGCCCGGTGACCGACAATGCCGGCGGCATCGCCGAAATGGCCGATCTGCCGCCGGAGGTGCGCAAGATCACGGACGCGCTCGACGCGGTCGGCAACACGACGAAGGCGGTGACCAAGGGCTACGCCATCGCCTCGGCCGGACTCGCCGCGCTGGTGCTTTTCGGGGCCTATACGGAGGAAATCGAACGCTATTTCCCGGGCGTGGAGCCGGACTTCGCGCTCAGCAATCCGTATGTCGTGATCGGGCTGTTTTATGGCGGCTTGCTGCCCTTCTTGTTCAGCTCGTTGGCCATGCTCGCGGTCGGCCGTGCCGCCGGGTCGGTGGTGCGCGAAGTGCGCCGGCAGTTCAGGGAAATCCCCGGTATCATGGAAGGCACGGGCAAACCGGAATATGGCCGCGCGGTGGATCTGCTCACCCGGTCCGCGATCCGCGAAATGATTTTGCCGTCGATGCTGCCGGTGTTCGCTCCGGTCATTCTCTACGTCGTGATTTGGGCGATCGGCGGCCAAGCCGCGGCATTCTCGGCGCTCGGCGCCGCCTTGATGGGCACGATTGTGACCGGGCTGTTTCTCGCCATCTCCATGACTTCGGGCGGTGGGGCCTGGGATAACGCCAAGAAATACATCGAGGATGGAGCCTATGACGGCAAGGGCTCGGAAAGCCACATGGCCGCGGTGACCGGCGATACCGTGGGCGATCCCTACAAGGACACGGCGGGTCCGGCGATCAACCCGATGATCAAGATCACCAATATCGTGGCCATCCTGATGCTGGCCATCATCGCGAAGTTTGTGGCCGGATAGAACTTTTTCCCCCTGGCGCGGTCTCGCACCGGCCCAGGGCGACGCCCTATTATTGGCCGCGGTCGGGCGAGGCGAAGGCGCCGATATTGCCGAAGATCTGCTCGAAGAAGCTCAGGGTCTTGCCCTTTGTCGGGGTCTTCCGATCCACGGGATCGACCTCTTGCGCGTCCGCCTCGGTGTAGCTGGTGATCTCCTTGACAATCCCCACCCGGTCGAACTCCACGACGACGACCTTCTGTTCTATGACTTCCGGATCGAAAAACGCCAGGCTTTCGGTTCGGCTCGAAATGTAGAACCAGCGATTTTCGTCGAAGGTTCCGACCGTGGTGGGCGTGCCGAGCACCTCGGCGACCTGTTCCCGGCTTTGCAGGCCCGGCTGAATTTGGGCCAGGGCATCCGGGTCGAGCACATGGCCGCGCACATCCACCCTTGGCGAGCAAGCTGTCGTCGCCAGCGCCGGCCCGACGGCAAACAGCAACAGGGCCAGCAGACGCAGACCCGCGCCCGCCCGATTCGTCGTTTTGCCTGTTCGTTCCACGATCGTCGTGATTTCGGCGCCGGCACGATTGACGTGTGCGGCGCGTGTCCTTAGCTATAGTTGTACGTTCGGGCGCCGCGCCGATGGCGCTCGCCGAGCGTCGAATCGTAGTGCGGAAATGTGCGCGCCCGGCTTGCTTCTGTCAACGGGGCGAGGGCGAGGGGATCGAGAATGCCGCTGGCCAAGCTGTTTCGCCGATCGCGGGTGCGGGCGGCCGCGCATGAGCTTTACGGCGCCGCCGTGCGGCAGGCACGGGAGCCGGGGTTTTACACCCGGTGCGGCGTCGCCGATTCGCTCGACGGGCGGTTCGACATGATTGTCCTGCACGTCTTTTTGCTGCTGCGGAGTTTGCGGCGGTGGGGCGAGCCCGGCACGAGACTGAGCCAAGCCGTGTTCAATGTCATGTTCGACGACATGGATCAGAGCCTGCGCGAATCGGGCGTCGGCGATCTCGGCGTCGGCAAGCGGGTGAAGGCGATGGCGCAGGCCTTCTATGGCCGCTGCCGTGCCTACGAGGTTGCCCTAGAGGCGGACGGCACCGGGGGCCGCGCGGAGTCCATGACGGCGGCGCTGCGGCGCAATATCTACGGCGCGCAGGCGCCAAGCGAGGCGCAGCTCGATGCCTTGGCCGCCTACGTGCGGGAGCTGGCCCGGGCGCTCGAGGGATTGCCCGAAGCGGAGCTTTTGGCCGGGCGTGTGCGGTTCATCCCGGCCCCAGCCGTCGCCACGGCCGCACCTGCACCATCGGCGGCTTCGGTGGGGTCGTGACTCGATTCGGACGGTATCGTGTAAAGTCGTTGATTATGAATAGTGACCTTAATATTGTGCCGCCGTCCTGGGCGCTGTATCGGCGCGGTCTCTCCGCGGCCGATGCGCTGGCGTCTCTCGAGGGCCGGCCGGCCCGCAGCCGAACGACACCGGCTCGATATTCAGCGTTGCGACCGTTCTCGGTGAGGCATTGCTCGTGAAACATGAGGTTACAACGCCCGAGTTCTCGCGCGCGGTCGATCTGGAAAACCTCGGGGTGCGGGGTCTCGATCTGGCGTTCGAAGCCAATGCGCGCGAGCGCGCCGCGCTGGCGGCGCGTTTCGTCTTGATCGAGTTGACATCGCTGCGCGCGCGGCTCCGCATCGAGCGGGCGCGCGGCCGGGCCGCCGCCGCGGTTCCGGGCGCGATCGCGGTCAGCGGCACGCTCGACGCGGCTGTGGTGCAAACCTGCGTGGTGACGCTCGAGGCCTTTGGCTCCCAGGTCGAGGAAAGTTTCAGCCAGTTGTTCGGGCCGGCGGACGCCTTGCCAGACGAAGCAGAGGGAGCCGTCTCGCCGTTCGACGATGCGCCAGAGCAGCTTTTGGGCGGCGAGATCGATGTCGGCGAACTCGTGGCCCAGCAATTCTCGCTGGCGCTGGAGCCCTATCCCCGCCGGCCCGGGGCGGCGCTCGGCGATTTTGCCGGCCCAGCCGACGTCGAAACTCCGGCCGAGACCGATCACCCGTTCGCCGTACTTGGCCAACTGAAAGGCAAGATGTAATGTTCTCCGCAATCAGTTTAGGGCGGGGCCTGATCGGGTGTGTCGTGGCCGAACCGAGCCGGGGGTGCGCGCGCGGCGAGGCCGCCGCAACCCTTGACATACCATTGACATAGAGGGGAACCATGGCTGTTCCGAAGAAGAAGGTTTCCAAGTCGCGCCGCGACAAACGGCGCTCTCACCACGCCTTGCCCCGCGCCAATGTCGTGGAATGCGAGAATTGCGGAGAGCTCAAGCGGCCCCATCACCTTTGCACCGCCTGCGGCAACTATGGCGGGCGCGAGGTCACCGAGGCGGCTGGGACCGTGTAACGTGGTCCGCGACCGGCTGGAGTTTGCTCGATGAGCAAGGAAATCGTGCTCGCACTTGACGCGATGGGTGGCGACATGGCCCCGGCCATGGTGATTCGGGGCGCCAACATTGCGCGCGTGCGCTACCCGGAGGTGCGATTTCTGCTCTGCGGCAATGAGCAGCTGATCGAGCCGGCGCTCAAGCGCTTTCGGAAATTGCGCGCGATTTGCTCCATCCGTCACACCGAAAACGTCATTGGCGACAACGAGAAGCCGTCGGTCGCGCTGAGGCAGCGCCACGATTCGAGCATGCGCCTGGCGATCGATGCGGTCGGCACCGGCGAGGCCAGCGGGATCGTCTCGGCCGGCAATACCGGGGCCCTCATGGCGCTCGGCAAATTCGTGCTGAAAACGCTGCCTGGCATCAACCGCCCGGCCATGGGCTCCATCTTTCCGACCCGCCGCAGCGAATGCGTGATGCTCGACCTCGGCGCCAATATAAATTGCGACGCCACGACGTTGGTTCAGTTTGCGCTCATGGGCGAGGTCTTCGCGCGCAACGTCTTGGGCATCCGCAAGCCGACCGTCGGCTTGCTCAACATCGGCGCGGAGGAACTCAAGGGCAACGAGACGATCCGCACCGCGGCGGCGATGCTGCGCCACGCCGAGCTGCCGATCGAGTTTCACGGCTTCATCGAGGGCGACGATATTCCCGCGGGCACGGTAGACGTGGTCGCGACCGACGGCTTCGCCGGCAATGTCGCGCTCAAGATGGCCGAGGGTACCGCGCGGCTTTATTCCGAGTATCTCAAGAGCGCGTTTCGCCGCTCGGTGCTTTCCCGGGTCGCCTATCTGCTCGCCCGCCCGGCGCTCAGGATGCTGCGCGAGCGGGTCGATCCCAGGGCCTATAACGGCGCCATGTTCCTTGGCGTCAATGGTGTGGTGGTCAAGAGCCACGGTGGCACCGACCACAAGGGCTTCGCCAACGCCATCGGCGTTGCCATGGACATGGTCAGCCAGGGCATCAACCCGAAGATCATCGACGAGCTGTCGCGTCTCAAGCTTGAGGATTTCCCGGAGCCGCGGAGGGCCGTCAGCTAGATGCTGCGAACTCGCATTGTCGGTTGCGGCTCGTTTCTACCGGAAAAAGTCGTTACCAATGACGACTTGGCGCGTGTCTTGGACACCTCCAACGAGTGGATCGTCGAGCGCACCGGGATCGAGGAGCGGCACATCGCCGCCGACGACGAGACCACCTCGGACCTTGCGTTCGAAGCGGCGCGCGCCGCGCTTGGCTCGGCCGGCGTCGGGGCCGGGGATTTGGATCTTCTGATTCTCGCCACCTCGACGCCCGACAACACCTTTCCGGCGACGGCGGCCAAGGTGCAGGCCCGCCTCGGCATGACCCAGGGGCTCGCCTTCGATATCCAGGCGGTGTGCGCCGGCTTCGTGTGCGCGCTGGCGGTGGCCGATAGCTTCGTGCGCGCCGGTCAGGCCAAAACCGCGCTGATCATCGGCGCCGAGACCTATTCGCGCATCCTGGATTGGAACGACCGCTCGACTTGCGTTCTGTTCGGCGACGGCGCCGGCGCCGCGGTCTTGACCGCGAGCGAGGGCGCCGGCACCACCGCAGACCGGGGCGTGCTGTCGGTGTGCATGCACACCGACGGACAGCACTACGATGCGCTGTTTGTCGATGGCGGCGTGTCGACGACGCAGACGGCCGGCCATCTGCGGATGCAGGGGCGCGAGGTGTTTCGCCACGCAGTGGTCAAATTGGCTGCGGTCGCCGAGGAAGCCCTCGCCGCCGCGGGGATCGCGCCCGAGGCGGTGGACTGGTTGGTTCCGCATCAGGCCAATCGACGCATCATGGACGCCACGGTTCGCAAGCTCGGCCTGCCCGCGGAAAAGATGATTGTTACCGTCGACCACCACGCCAACACGTCGTCGGCGTCGATCCCGCTGGCGCTTGCCGAGGCGGTGGGCGACGGCAGAATCAAGAGCGGCGACATCGTCGTGATGGAGGCTCTTGGCGGCGGATTCGTCTGGGGCTCCGCCGTGGTCCGCTGGTAAGACGCTGAGCTTGGCGGAAAATTTCGATCACACGCTGTATTGACGGCCTCTAATTCAGGCTGTACCGTCGTTCTCCAACACGAGGGAGACGTGCGAACATGGCCGGAAACACGGTCACTCGCGCCGACCTTGCCGAGGCGGTATTCCGCGAGGTGGGGTTGTCGCGCAACGAATCCGCAAGGCTGGTCGAATCCGTACTCAAGCTGGTCATGGACGGCTTGGCCGGAGGGGATTCGGTCAAGATCTCGTCGTTTGGGAGCTTTTCCGTGCGCATGAAGGGGCAGCGCATCGGGCGCAATCCCAAGACCGGCGAAGAGGTTCCCATTCTGCCGCGTAAAGTCTTGGTCTTTAGGGCTTCTCACGTCCTGAAGGATCGCATCAACCGCGTCTTGTCGCCGCGCGCCGGCGCCACCTCGACAGAGGCCGTGCCTGGCGGGCCACCCGCCACATAATCCATGGTCAGCACGGAACTCTCCGGCGAGCCACGGAGCCGCAGGCCGAAATCTCCTGACGCATTTCGGACGATTCGAGAAGTCTCCGACGAGCTGGACGTGCCGCAGCATGTGCTGCGCTTTTGGGAAACCAAGTTCAATCAGGTGCGCCCGCTCAAGCGCGGCGGCGGTCGGCGCTATTACCGGCCCGAGGACGTCGACCTCCTGCGCCGCATCCGCATCCTGCTCTACGCCGACGGCTATACCATTCGAGGGGTGCAAAAACTGCTGCGCGAGAGCGGCGGCAAGATGGCGCCCGGGGAAGCCCAGGGTGCGGCGATCGAGGCCGCCATCGCCGTCGCGTCGAGCGAGATCGGGGATCGCGCGCCGGGGGCCGGCCCCGAGCTGGACCAGCAAACCCGTGCGCGGGTCGAGAGTGTCGCCGAGGAGCTGGGCACGTTGCGCGATATGTTGCGTGGCCGGGTCGGCGCCACCGGCCGCCGGCGGCGTCTGAAAACAAGCTGACTCGCGGCCCCATTTCCCCTCGATTCCACGCTAGTGTCCCGATTCCGAAATTCGTGGTATCGAATTTCGGATTCAAAGGGACACTAGCTATTTGAATCTAGTGTGATTCAGTCTCCGAAATTCGGCACCTTTAATGTGACGGATTTCGGAACCATCACACTAGGGTCTGTTGAGATTCAGGATTCCCAAACCCTTTGATTTGTGATTCAAGCTTTCTTTTACAGGAGGTTTGAATGATCGAAGGGCGTTTTGTCATCACGGATCGTCAATGGGCGTTGATTGAGCGGCATTGTCTCGGCAAGAAGAGTGACCCCGGCCGTACTGGCGGGGATGGGCGGTTGTTTCTGGAGGCCGTGCTTTGGATTGCGCGCACGGGAAGCCCGTGGCGTGATTTGCCGCCCGGTTTCGGTCGTTGGAATACGGTGTTCAAGCGTTTTCGCCACTGGGTCAAGGCCGATGTTTTCAAACGGATCTTTGATGTCGTGTCGGATGAACCGGATATGGAGTTCGCAATGATTGACGGCACGATTGTCAGGGTCCACCGCCATGGCCAGGGCGCAAAAGGGGGACTCAGAGCCAGGCCATAGGCAAGTCAAGAGGCGGTCTGACGACCAATATCCTGGCCCTCACCGATAGCTTGGGCAATCTGGTGCGCTTTGTTCTGATGCCTGGACAACGACACGATACCGTAGGCGTTGCCCCGCTCATCGGAGAGCTCGATTTCGGCGGCCTGATTGCCGACAAGGCGTTTGACGCGAACTGGATCATTGAGAGCATGACCGCGCGCGGGGTGCAAATCGTGATCTCACAGCATCCGGGGCGTCTCCAGCCACTGGAGATCGATCACGAGATCTATAAATGGCGCCACTTGATCGAGAATTTCTTCTGTAAACTCAAGGAGTTCAAACGCATCGCCCTGCGAAGCGACAAAACCGACGAAAGCTTCGAGGCCATGATTTATGCTTGCTCCGCAATCATCAATTCACGATGAATCTCAACAGAGCCTAGTCGCCAGGCCGGCTCCCGGCATTCGTATTTTGTCGTCGATGACAGGTTTCGACATTCCTGTCCCGGCGTGGCTCCGAGGGCGTTCGGGCCGCGCCAAGTTCGTCCGGCCAGAGCGCAG
>JAUVWK010000267.1 GCA_030604165.1 Alphaproteobacteria bacterium
GTAGAACTTGTCCGTGTATGGCTTCATCGCTTGGCCCGCGCGCGGCTCATGAGCCACGGTCGTCTGAGTCAGGGTCGTCGAAAACCGTGGCGCAACGCTCGATTTCACGCGCCCGGTCGCCCGCCACGGCAAGCCGGCTCAGGGCAAAGCGCCAGAACCAGCGGGAGCCGATACCGGCCTTGCGATGGCGCCGCGCCCATTTCCACGCCCGTCCGGCCGCGCGGCGGTGAGCGTAACGCTGTAGCGACGCGGGGGTCTCGGGAAAATCGCGCAGGAAGTGGGCGGCAGCCAGCGTCACCCGCTTGAGCTGGCGCGCGGGTTGGGAAGACAGTTGGCCCGGCGCGCCGACGGGCTGCCAGGCGAACATCGCATGGACATGGCAAAACGTGCCGATCCGCGCCAGCCGCAGGGCAAAACCGTATTCCTGCGAATGCACTATGCGCTCGTCGCAGCCGCCGACCGCTTGGGCCTCCTTGGTGCGAACCATGATCTGGGTGGGATTGAAATAGGAGGTGCGGAGCACGGATTTGAGCGGCGCGGTATTCATGCTGGTCCGATAGGGCGGCGGCTCGGTGTCGAACGCGGGTCGCTTGTCGGCCCGGTAGGCGACAAGATCGCCGTAGGCGAGCACGGCGGCGGTTTCGTCGAGGGCGCGCAACAGCGCCTCGGTCGCGAACGGCGAAAGCAGATCGTCCGCATCGACAAATTTGACATAAGCGCGGGAGGCCAAGGCGAGGCCCCGGTTGGTGGCGCCGGCCGAACCGCGGTTTTCCTGCGACACGATGGTAACGTTCGGCCAGTCCTTGGTTTGCGCCTCGATGATCGCCAGCGAAGCGTCGCTCGAGCCATCGTCGACGAAGATGAATTCGCGCTCGAACGCGCCGCGCTGGCCCGCGATGGAGCGCAGCGTCTCGCTCAGATAGGCCGCTTTGTTGAATACCGGGACGACGAAGGAGACTCCGCCCTCCGTGGCGTCACGCTCGGCCATGGCGGCGATACACCGCGGCCGCTGTCGTCACGAAATCGACCCGGTTGTCCAAGAGTGCCTGCGCGCATTCCTCGGGCGTGTTGATGATCGGCTCTTCATGCACGTTGAAGCTCGTATTGACCATCACCGGAAGCCCTGTCAGCGCCTTGTATCGTGCGAGAATATCGTAGTAAAGCGGGTTCTGCTCACGTCCGATGATCTGCGGTCGCGCCGTGCCATCGACATGAACGACGGCCGGGATGCGCTCGCGCCACGCCGCCCGGACCAGGCACGTGATGGTCATGAAACGCGCGGTGTAGCGATTGAGCGCGCCGATCTCGAAGACGCTGGCCGCGTCCGCCTCGGCGACAACCGGGGCAAACGGCATGAATTCGGAGCGTCCCAGGCGCTCGTTCAAGCGGTCGTTGATCGCCGGATCGGATGGCGCGGCCAGGATGCTGCGCGCGCCGAGCGCCCGCGGGCCGTATTCCATGCCGCGGGTATAGATGCCGACGATCTTGTCGTCGGCCAAGAGCTCGGCCGTGGTTTCCACAGGCGTCGTCGAGATTTGCTCTAATCCCTCGGTGTCGCCGAGGATGCGGTCTGCGTTCGCGCCGTAATCCCGGCCCAGATAGAGGTCGTCGAGGCGATAGCGCCGGTTCAGCCAGGTCTCGAGCCCATCGCGCGCCAACAGAAAATCCAGCACGCCGCCGGCGGGCAACCCCTGGTCGCTCATCGCCGGGTAGACGAACACCTCGTCCGCGCCGGTTTCCTCGGCGAGCAGCCGATTGAGCCGAACGTTGCCGAAGACGCCGCCGGCGAGGCCCAGCTTGCGCACCGCGTGGCGCGCGAGCAGATTGCGCACGGCGGCCAGGGTGAAATGTTCCAGCACCTGCTGAATCGAGGCCGCCATGTCCTCTCGCGAGACGCTCTCGGCGAGTTCGAACAGAAAGCCGCGCATCGCCGGGTTGCTCGCGAAGTCCGCGCGTACCTGGCCGTCCTCGCCGACCGAGAAATGCGCGGCGAGACGCTCGAAGGCCGCCGGCTCGCCATAGGCGGCGAGGCCGGTGAGCTTCCCTTCGTGGCGGTTGATGCGAAAGCCGAGCGCCTGCGTGGCAAAGCCGTAGGCCAGGCCGAGGCTGTCTACCCGCAGCGGCTCCAGCAAGCCTTCGTCGCCGCCATAAAGCGTATCGATGCGGCCGTCGCGAAAGACCCGGTGGCTATATTGCACATTGTCGCCGCCGCCATCCGAGGTGTAGAGCAGCGCCGCTTCCCAGTCGGTGTGGAACAGCGTCGGCAGCGCATGGGCCAGGTGATGGTTGAAGAAGTGCAAGGCGGTGCCGGGCGCAAAGCCCAAATCCGCGATGAAGGCGGCGCCGCGAAAGATCGTTGCTGAATCGGTGCGCCGATACCGCACCAGTTCCCGCTCCATGCTCTTGTGTTTTTCCTTGCCGAGCAGCTGGCGCGCATGACCCTCGATCAGGCGGCCGCCCTTGAAATGGTTGAAGTAGCGCCAGGGAAAGACGCCGCGGCCGAGCGCCAGGACGTCGACGTCGCGGCGCGTGAGGCCGGCGATCAGGAGACATTCGTCGATGGCCTCGAGCGGCAGGCGCCCACCGTCGATCTTGCGCCGCGTGAGACGCTCGAGCGCAACCGCCGCGACCATGCGATAGTCGTCGAACAGGCAGGCGGACGCCTCGTGATATCCCGAATGGACGCCGAGAATAATCATGTGAGTGGCCGGATCGCGGGAGCAGCTTTGCAGGGTGCGCGGACGTTAGCCCTCCGTGGCCGCGCCCGTCAATCTGCGCTCGCATTGCGGCAAGGCAGGCGCGGTGCTAAACCACGCTCGCGCTCACCGACGCAGGCGAAAATTTCCCATTTTCCGTGACGAACCTCGATTCCCATGTTAGCGCAGCGGCCAAACAACCGGCGCTGAGCGCGGCCGCCGCCGTGTTGGCGGGGCTGGGCATTCCGCTGCTCGGTTCCAGCCCCAGCGCCTCCGGCGTGGCGCTGGCGCTCGCCCTTGTCCTGATGGTGGCGGCGCCGGGCCGAGGCGGGCTCCTTAGGGAAGTTTGGCGGGGCCTGCGCCGGCCGTTCGGGCTTGCTCTCGTGGCGTTCTTCCTGCTCTGGCTACCGGCAGTCATCGACTCGCTCGAACCGACGCGATCGCTCGGCATTTGGGGCCGCATGGTGGGCTTCGTCATCGCGGCCGCGATCATTTATCACTTCTTGCGCCGGTCTCCCGCCGCGCTGCGCAGCGCCTTGCGCGCGTTGATCGCGGGGGTGTTGGTCTGCGCCGCGATCGGACTGATCGGGATCTATGGCTCGAGCTGGGTCTACAGCCTGTTTCGCGGCCACCTGTCCGGCGCGGTCGACGCCGCCGCCGCTCTGAAAGCCTACGGCTCGGCGGTGGCTTGCCTGATTCCGGTGGTGTTGTGGGCGGGCTTCCGGCTGGGGCGCGGCTGGCGTATCGCGGGCCTTGCCTATGTTCCGCTCGGCGTCGCGTTGATGTTCGCCGCCGACAGCAAGGCGGGGTTGTTCGGGTTTATCATCGCGGCGGCGCTGGGCGTGCTTCTGTTGCTGCTCTGGCGTCTCTGGCAGGGCCGCGCCGTGGCTCTCTTCGTCATTGCCGTGGTCGCGTTGTTCGGCATCGCCCTCGGCATCGTCATGAGCCAGCTGCCGGCGCCGCCCGAGGCGGCGCTGCTTGCCGCGGGCGTCTATGACGGGCCGCTCGAGACTCCCCTGCCGGTCTGGCTGCTCGATGCGCACCGCCAGCAAATCTGGGGCTTCGCCTTGCATGCGGCGCTTGAATCGCCCTGGATCGGGCATGGCATCGATGTCAGCAACATTCTGCCGGGCGCGCACACGCTGATCGTTCGCTTCAATCAGGAATTCATTCCCAGTCATCCGCATAGCTGGCTGCTCGAGGTCTTCGCCGAGACCGGTGCGATCGGTCTCGCCGCGCTCGTCGCGGTACTGGCGCTCATGATCAGGCGATGGTTGATGACCGGCGCGACTGCCGGCATGGCCGGCGTTTGCGGGCTGGCCTTGTTCGGCGCTTTCTGGGGCTCGTCGCTGCTGAACTTCTCGCTCTGGGCGGCGTGGTGGCAACTAACCTACGTCGTGCTTGGCGCGATCGTGCTTGCCGCGGCCAGTGCTGCGAAGCCGGACAGCCGGACGCCACAAATCTGAGGCGCCGACCCAGGCGATGGCGAACAAGACCGCCGCCACCGGCTCGATCGGGAGGCGGTATTTGGCCGAGGCGACCGGGCCATTGACCAGCAATATGAAGACCGCCCAGAGCAGCAGCAGCAGCAACGGCGCATGGATTTGCACGCCCGGACCGGGGCGCGCGCGCCAGCGGCCGGAGGCGAAACCGAGGCCGAGCCCCGCGAGCTGGGCGGCCCTGAGCAGGATCACGCCGAGGGTGCCGATGGCGAGGATCCAGGCATAGGTCGGGTTGTCGTTGCGGAACAGGAAATTACCGATTTTTTCGAGCTTGTTGGCGCCGGGGGTGTCGTAGAAGCCCGTGCGCGGCAGGGCGCTGACCGGCGGCGACAAGATAAGCGCCGGCGAAAACAGGTTGATCGCGGCGCCCAGCAGCCACGCCTTGGCTGCCGCACCGAGGCCAAGCTCGCCCAACGCCGCCTTGGCGACGGCGGTCATGCGCTTTGAATTCTCGAAGGGATTGGCCGATTCCACGCCGCCCACGCTGGCCAGGTAGCGCGCCCGCAGGGCCGCCGCGCCGACCTCGTGGGGCGTGCCATCGA
>JAUVWK010000468.1 GCA_030604165.1 Alphaproteobacteria bacterium
AGGGTCGCGATGGCGAAATAGTCGGCCCGCAGACCCAGCGCGACCTTGCCGATCAACCACGCGGCGCCCGCCGCCAAAGCGCCGCCGACCGCCCACGAGAAGATGATCGGCAGCCCGAGCCCGCCGAGATAGCCGGTCTTGGCGCTGTCCACGCTTTCGATGGCGTCGACCGCCGGGTCGAAGAAGATGCGCACCAGAAAATATCCCGCGATGACCACGAGCGCCGTGACGATGTTGCGCAGCGGCCCGCGGACCATGCGCCGGCGCAGCAGGACCACGGCCGCCACGACTCCCACCAGAACCAAAAACGAGAGGCCGAGATTGCCGCCGCCCGCGCTCCAGGCCGCGGCGACGGGCGACTTGGAGACCAGCACGCCGGCCAACCCGCCGAGCGCGGCAAAGCCCATCACGCCGACATTGAGCAGCCCGGCATAGCCCCATTGCATGTTGAGGCCGAGCGCCATGATGGCGGAGATCAGGCAGAGGTTGAGGATCGAGATGCTGACCGCCCACGACTGGCCGAAGCCGACCGCGAGCAGCAGCAGGGCCATGGCGCCGAACAGCGCCGGTGTGCGCAAGGCGTGGCTCATAGCACCCTGCCTCTGAACACGCCCGTCGGTCGTACCAGCAGGACGACCACCAGAATGACAAAGGAGACGGCGAACTTGTAGTCGGTCGAGAGTAGCTGCACGAGATTGTCCGGCTCCCAGCTCTCGGGCAACAGGTAGCGCAGAAATTTCTTGTAGGCGTAGGTGATCGTGACCTCGGAAAAGGCGACGATGAAGCCGCCGACGACGGCGCCCACCGGGTGGCCGATGCCGCCGAGGATCGCGGCGGCGAAAATGGGCAGCAGGAGCTGGAAATAGGTGAAGGGCTTGAAGCTCTTGTCGAGGCCGTACATGGTGCCCGCGATGGCCGCCAGCGTGCCCGCGATGAGCCAGGCGTAAAAGACTACGCGCTCGGGGCTGACGCCCGACAGCAGGGCCAGATCCTCGTTGTCCGAATAGGCCCGCATCGCCTTGCCGGCACGGGTTTTCTGCAGGAACCAGAACAGCGCGACGACCACCGCGATGGCCACCACGACGGTGAGCCCCTGGGAGAGCTTGATCGCGATGCCCTCCTGCAGGCCGGTCGCCGCCTTGAATTCCTGGACCTTCACGAGAAAGCGCGCGCCGTCCGAGATGCGTTGATCGTCGGGGCCGATGATGAAGCGCACGACGCCGTTCAACATGAACATCACCCCGATCGAGGCGATGAGGAAGACCACGGGCGCGCTCTTCCGGCGGCGATAGAAGCGATAGACGGCGCGGTCCGTCAGCAGGCAGACCCCGACGGCCGCGACAATGCCGAGCGGCAGGGCGAGCAACGCGGTGGGCAGCGGCGCGATGCCGACGCCCATGCTTTGCAACCACCACGTCGCGAGAACGACGAACATGGTGCCAAAGGCCATGAGATCGCCGTGCGCGAAGTTGGCGAAGCGCAGGATGCCGAAGACAATCGTCACGCCGAGCGCGCCGAGCGCGAGCTGCGAGCCATAGGTGAGGCCCGGCACGATGACGAAGTTCGTGAGCAGGGCGAGGGCGTTGAAGAACTCGGTCATCGTCAGCCGCCGAGAAACGCGCGGCGCACTTCGGGGTCCGCCAACAGAGCCTGGCCGGTATCCGTGAAGCGGTTCTCGCCGGTCACCAGAACATAGCCCTTGTCGGCAATGGCAAGCGCCTGCGATGCGTTCTGCTCGACCATCAGAATCGCGACGTCGGTGTTGCGGATATCCAAAATGAGATCGAACAGCTCGTCCATGACGATGGGAGAGACGCCGGCGGTGGGCTCGTCCAGCATCAGCACGCGCGGTTGGGTCATGAGGGCTCGGCCCACGGCGACCTGCTGGCGCTGGCCGCCCGAGAGCTCCCCGGCCGCCTGGCGGCGCTTGTCCTTGAGGATGGGAAACAGATCGAAGACCTGCGTCATGGTCTCGGAAATATCGTCTTCGCGCAAATAGGCGCCCATCTCGAGGTTTTCCTCGACCGTCATGCTGGCGAAAACATTTTGCGTCTGCGGCACGAAGGCCATGCCTTTGCGCACGCGGTCCTGCGGGCTGAGGCGGGTAATATCTTCGCCGTCGAGACGCACCGCGCCCTCGCGCAATTTCACCATGCCGAAGATCGCCTTCATGGCGGTCGATTTGCCGGCGCCGTTGGGCCCCACGATCACGGCGACCTCGCCCCGCTCGACGGCGATCGTGCAGCCATGGAGGATGTCCATGGCGCCGTAGCCGCCGGTCATGGTCTCGCCGATCAGAAAACTCATGGCGGCGGACCGGGGACGTTCTTGCGGCCGGAGCCGAGATAGGCTTCGATGACCCGCGGGTCGGCCTTCACCTCCTCGGCGGTGCCCTGCGTGAGCACCGCGCCTTCGGCCATCACGATCACGGGATCGCAAAGGCGCGAGATAAAGTCCATGTCGTGCTCGATCATGCAGAACGTATAGCCGCGCTCCTTGTTGAGCCGCAGGATGGCGTCGCCGATGGTTCGCAGCAGCGTGCGATTGACCCCGGCGCCGACCTCGTCGAGAAACACGATCTTGGCCTCCACCATCATGGTGCGGCCCAGCTCCAGCAGCTTTTTCTGACCGCCCGAAAGATTGCCCGCCGGTTCGCCGAGAAGATCGGTGAGATTGAGGAATTCGGCGACCTCTTCGGCCTTGCGGCGGATGACGGCTTCCTCGGCGCGCACCTTGGCGGGCTTGAACCAGGTGTTGATCAGGGTCTCGCCGGCCTGATCGCCGGGAACCATCATCAGATTTTCCAGCACGGTGAGCGTGGCGAACTCGTGGGCGATCTGGAAGGTGCGCAGCAGGCCCTTTCGAACCAGCTTGTGGGGCTTGAGGCCGGTGATGTCGACATCGTCGAGATAGACACGGCCCTCCGTCGGCTCGAAAACGCCGGCAATGATGTTGAACAGGGTCGTCTTGCCGGCTCCGTTCGGGCCGATCAGGCCGG
>JAUVWK010000187.1 GCA_030604165.1 Alphaproteobacteria bacterium
CTCGAGATGGGGCACCAGAACGTCGTCCGCCATCGCGACGAAAAAACTGGGCGCGCGTAGCTCGGCCGCCGCCCGCGTCGTGTCGTAGCGAAAGGCGGTCGAGTAGGCGACGCGGTAGCCATCGCCCGCGATCAGAAAATCGGCCACCACTTGCGCCAAGGTGGCAAGACGCGGCGGGCCGAACGGCAGGCGCGCCGCCGGGCCCTGGTGATGCCAGGGAAAGAAGGTGAACTGGTCGCGCACCCGCGCCCACAGCCAAGCGACATGCGCGCCCGACCATTCGGGGCGGAACGGCGGCAGGTAGCTGGCCTCGAACTCCTCCCTCTCAGCCGGTGTGAACAGCGGATAGCCGTCGAGCACCGCGACCGTCATGACGTCGGGGTGGCGCCGGCTCAACTCGAGCGCGATCGCGGCGCCGGTATGGCGGCCATAGACCGGCACGCGGGCGAGCCCGAGCGCCGCCAAGCTCGCGGCCAGGGCATCGGCATAGGCCGCGATATCGGGCCGGCGCGCGGCCAGGGCCTCGGAGCCGCCATAGCCCGGGGTATCCATGGCGAAGACGCAGAAGCGCCCGGCCAGCCGCTTGATCAGCGGCGTCAGCGCGGCGGACGAGCGCGGCGATTCGTGAAGCAGCACCACGGGCGGCCCGCTGCCGGCCCGGCGATAATGCACCTGACGGCCGCCGGCGGAAACGAAATGACGGGTGATGGCCGCGCTCATGAGCCCGAGGCCAACATGGGTCAGTCGCGCGCGCGCAGTTCGCGCTTCAGGATCTTGCCCGCCGGGTTGCGCGGCAAAGCGTCGATGAGAACAATCTCCTTGGGCACCTTGTGCGGCGCCAGGCTCGCCTTGGCGAATTCGACAAGCTCGTCGAGCGACGGCGCCGCGCCCTCGCGGGTCACGACGAAGGCCTTGACCCGCTCGCCCCAATAGGCGTCCGCCACGCCGACCACCGCCGCCTCGCGCACCCCGGCATGGCGCATCAAGACTTCTTCGACCTCGCGCGGATAGACGTTGATCCCGCCGGAAATGATCATGTCCTTCTTGCGATCGGCCAGATAGATGTAGCCGTCTTCGTCGCGGCGCGCCATGTCGCCGGCCGAAACCCAGCCGTCGCGCATCACCGCGCGGGTTTCCTCCGGCTTGTTCCAATAGCCGTTGAAGAGATAGGGCGAGTTGCTGAAGAGCTCGCCGATCTCGCCCTGCGCCACCTCGGCGCCGTCGTCGCCGAGCAGCCTGACGCGATTGCAGGGGAAAGGCAGACCGACGCACTGGAGCTTGCGCAACTGATCGGCGGGCCGCAGATTGGTGACGATGCCGGCCTCGGTCGAGCCGTAGGTCTCGTGCAGAACGCCGTCGCCGAACTGCGCCACGATGCGCTCCTTGGTCGCCTGCGGCAGCGCCGCGGCGTTGGAGACCAAGGCCTTCAGACTGTGCTGGCGGTAGCGCGCCAGGACGCGCTCCTCGAGCGCGAGGATGGCGTGGAAATGGGTCGGCACCATGAAGGTGCCGGTGAACCGGTCCTCGCTCAGCTTGCGCAGCACCTGTTCCGGCTCGAAGCCCGGCAGCAGCTCGCAAGAGCCGCCGAGAAACACGCTGCCCATGGCGAAGGCGAAACCGCCGCCATGAAACAGCGGCGCCACCGCCAAGAAGCTGTCGTCGGGCCCGTAGCAGCCATATTCCGCGGCCATGGCGAGAAAGGTCATCACCCGCGAGCGATGGGAGAGCACGATCCCCTTGGCCTTGCCGGTGGTGCCCGAGGTGTAGGAAATGGCGAAGGCATCGCACTCGCCGGGGCCCTGGGCCGGCGCCGCGGGCTTGGCTCGCGCCAGCCATTCCTCGTAATCGTCGCCGAGCACGATGAGGCGATCGAGCGCCGGCAGCGCGGACTCGCGTGCGAGCGCGAGCGCCGAGCGATGAGCCAGCAGCACGCGGGCGCCGCAATCCTGCCAGATGTCGCCAATTTCCCGTGCCGTCTGGCGCTGATTAATGGTGGCGACGGCGACGCCGGCCTCGGAAAAACCCGCGACGATCTCGATATATTCCAGGCAATTGGGCGCCAGCAGCATCACCCTCTCACCCGGCTTGAGGGCGAGATCGTGGAGCGCGGCCGAGCTCACCCGGTCGATCCGCTCGACGAGCTGGGCGTAGGTCAGGGTCCGCTCGGCTTCGCGCAGCGCGATCTTGCGTGGCGTGCGCTGCGCCGAGGTTCTGACGCCCGCGCCGATGGTCACGGGGCGATAGGTATCGACGGTTGCTGCTGGCATGGCGGGTCGTGCCCCAGGGCTCGCGCCGGTTCGCCCGCTACTCGGCCGGTGTCTTGACTGCCGCGGCGCCGGCCTTCGCGGCCGGCAGCGCGAAGACGCGGAGCGCGTTGTCGCGCAGCAGGAGTTGCTTGGCCTCGGGCTTGAGCTTGAGCGCGTCGATCTCGACCATGGCGCGCTCCGGATCGATCACCGGCCAATCGGTGCCGAACAGCACCTTCTCGCGGCCATAGCTGCCGAGGTAATGCACCAACTGCGGCGGCCAATAGCGCGGCGCATAGGCGTCCACGCCGATGAAGATATTCTCGTGCTTCCAGGCCATCGAGATCATCTCGTCGGTCCAGGGCACGCCGATATGGATGCCGATCAGCTTCAGCTCGGGGAAATCGCAGGCCACCGCATCGAGACAGATCGGCCGCCCGACGCTGCGCATGCGGCGCTCGCGCGAATAGACCAGGCTGTGGCCGATCTGCATCATGATCGGGATGTCGAGCTCGCAGCACTTGGCGTAGTAAGGATAATATTTGGCGTGATCGGGCGCCAGCTCGAACCAGTGGGGATAGAGGTGGGCGCCGACGAAGCCGTAGTCGCGCACCGCCGTTTCCAGATCGTAGAGGCCCTGCATGCCGCGGCTCGGGTCGATCCCGGCGAGGCCCGAGAAGCGGTCGGGGTGCGCCAGGCAAATCTCGTGGACGCGCTCATACGGAATTTCGAACGAGCCCTTGAGGCGCAGATCGCCGGCGCGCACCGCGATCAACAGGGAGCGCTCGATACCGGCGCGGTCCATCTTGGCCAGATAATCGTCGATCGAAACGCCGCCGCGGATCGCCTCGGGCATGCGGATCTGCGCCTTGAAGGTGTCGTCGAGACCGGTCTGGCCGAGCCGGACTTCCTGCTCGGTGAAAAGATTGACGACGATATCGATGGCGTTCATGGCGCCCTCATCTGCTGTTCTCACTACCCTCGAAACGCAACCTTCAGTCTAACTGCGAGTCGCCTTCCGTGACACGCCAGCAGCGCACCAAGCGGCCATCCGGCATCTTTTCGAGCGCCTGTGGCATATCCTTGCAGCGCGCGACCTGGCTCGGGCAGCGGCCATAGAGATAACAGCCCTTCGGTAGCGAGACGGGACTCGGGATCTCGCCTTTCAGGGTGAGTTTCTCCGCGCGGTCCACGCGCCGGTCCGAAACATCGGGAAACAGGTGCGAATCCAGCAGCGCTTGCGAATAGGGATGGCGGGGCCTGGCGAAAACCTCTTCCTTGTCGCCGATTTCCACGACCTGCCCAAGATACATGACGATGACGCGGTGGCAGATAAATTTCACCGTCGTCAAATCGTGCGAGATGAAGAGATAGGCGAAGCCCAATTTTCGCGACAACGCCATCAGGAGCTGGATGATTTCGAGCCGCGTTTCCGGGCTGAGCGCGGAGGTGGGCTCGTCGAGAACGATGAACTCCGGATTCGTGGCGATGGCGCGGGCAATGACCACGCGCTGTTGTTGCCCGGCGCTGAGCTGGCGCGGCTGGATGTGACGCAGCGCCACGTCCAGGCCGGTCATTTCAAGCAACTCCGCCACCCGCTCGCGCTTCCCCTCCGGTTTCAAATCGGTGTGCAAATCGAGCGGCTCGGTCAAGACTTTCTCCACCGTCCAGCGCGGATTCATGGAATCGAACGGATCCTGGAAGACGATCTGGATCGCCTTGCGGTAGGGCACGAACGCGGCACGCTTGATGCCGCTCAAGGTCTCGTCGTGAAACAGAATCTCCCCCGCCGTGGGCTCTTCCAGGCGAACCAGGCAACGGCCCACGGTGGTTTTGCCCGAGCCGCTTTCCCCCACCAGGCCGATCGATTCGCCGCGCCGGATGTCGAACGACACATTGTCGACCGCGTGAACCTTCTTGTCGCTGCCCCGGATGGGGAATTGCTTGGTCAGTCCGGTGACGCGGATAATGACCTGCGCGTCTGCAAGCTCGCCGTGATGGGCCTGGCGCAAGACATCGCCGCCATCCTCTTGGCGCTGCGTCCTTAGCATGCGCCGGCTGTAATCCTGCTCGGGGGCCTGGAAGAACTGCCGCACCGGCGCCTCCTCGATGATGCGCCCCTGCGCCATGATCAGCACACGGTCGCAATAATTGGCGACGATGCCCAAATCCTGCGTCACCAGCAGCACCGCCGAGCCGGTTTGGTTCGCCGTCTCCCACATCTGGTCGAGGAACTGGGCCTGAATGGTGACGTCCAGCCCGCTGGTGGGTTCGTCGGCGATCAGCAGCCGGGGCTTCGAGCTCATGGCCATGGCGATCATCACACGCTGGGTCATGCCGCTCGACAATTCATGGGCATAGGCCTTCACGCGGCGTTCCGGATCGTTCATGCCGACCATGCGCAGCATGTCGATGGCGTGCCGCCACGCCTCTTTCTTGCTCACCTTGTTGTGGGCGCGGTAAACCCTGGAGATCTGGCTGCCCACCGTGAGCATGGGATGGAGCGAGGTGCGCGGATTCTGCACGATCAAGCCGATATCCTTGCCCCGGATCGCGGCGATGTCATCGTCCGGCATGGTGAGCAATTCCTGGCCCATGAAGCGCACGCTGCCCGCGGTGATCCGGCCCGGCGGCCGTACCAGCCCGATGAGCGCGATGGCGGCGGTCGATTTGCCGCAGCCGGGCTCGCCCATGATGCCGATGAATTCGCCGGGCCGGATGGTAAGCGAAAATCCGTCCACCGCCGTCGTCACCGCGCCGCCCTTGGCGCTGAAGCGCACCGTCAACGCCGTCGCCTCAAGGATGGGCGTCGCTTCGTCCGCGTCCGGCTTTCGCGCCGCGATCATGTTTCGCGGAACCTTTGCTCAATGGCGTGATCGACCACCGCATAACCGAACACGGTGATGGTGATCGCCACGCCCGGAAATATCGATGGCCACCATTCCCCGAGAATGAGCTGTTGCGCGCCGATCGAGATCATGATGCCCCATTCGGGCGTCGGCGGGCGCACGCCGGCGCCGACGAAGCTGAGACCCGCCGTCAGGATGATGGCGAAGCCGACGGTCACCGACAATTGCACCAGGGACGGCACCAGCGAGTTGGGCAGCACATGCTTGATGGCGATCTTGAAGCCGGTATTGCCGACCGCCCAGGCCGCCTGCACATAGCCGCGGGCGCTCTGGCCCATGACCTCGGATCGTGTCAGGCGAATGAAAATCGGCGTGTAGACGAGGGCGAGAGCCAGCACCAGATTGCCCGTCTCGCGCCCGGCCAGGGCCACCAGGAGCATGGCCGTGATGAAAACCGGAAAGGATTGCAGGACATCCGAGACGCGCATCATCAGTTCCGTCGCCCAATTACGGTAGAAGCCCGCGATGAGACCGAGAAACGTGCCGAGAAAAAGCGAGATCAAGGCGCCGCCCAGCGCGATGGACATATCGGCGCGCGGCGCGGAGATGACGCGCGAGAATACATCGAGCCCCGATTGATCGGTGCCGAACCAATGCGGCGGACGCGCCAACTCGCCCGATAGCGTGAGATAGAATAGGCGCGGCCATTCGACGATGGGCGGCGGCGGCACGGATATGTCGCCGGTCGCTGCCATCGGATCGTAAGGGCTGATCGTGGCGCCGAAAGCGGCCAGAAATATGGAAAGCGTCACGATGAACAGGCCGAAGACGAGAAATTTGTTGGCGCCGAGCGCGACGAGGCGCGC
>JAUVWK010000052.1 GCA_030604165.1 Alphaproteobacteria bacterium
CCAAGGCGGTGACGCTGACGACCCGCGGCGAGCTCGCGGAGATCTCCGCCTTTCTCGTCGATCTCGTGCCGGATTTGCAGCCGGGTGATGTCTTCCTCCACGCGGCGCCGATCGCCCATGCCAGCGGTGCCTTTTTTCTGCCCTCGCTGATCCGAGGCGTGCGTTCGCTGATCATGCCGAAGTTCGATGTCGGCGCGTTTGTGGCACTCGCTGAAGAGGCGCGTGCGAGCCACACCTTTCTCGTCCCCACCATGCTGGCGATGATCCTCGAGCACCAGGCGGTGGGGTCCGCCGCGCTCCGCTTCAAACGCATCTGCTACGGCGCCGCGCCGATCGCGCCGAAGCTGTTGGAGCGCGCCGTCGCGCGCTTCGGCTCGGTCTTCGCGCAGACCTATGGTCAGGCGGAATCGCCCATGGTCATCACCTGTCTGAAACCGGAGGATCACGACCGGGTGGGCTCCTGCGGACGGCCGTTCACCACCGTCGAGGTCGCGATCTTCGACCCCCAGGAGCGCCCGCTGCCGCCCGGCGAGCGCGGCGAGATCGTCTGTCGCGGACCGCAGACCATGGCCTATTACTGGAACCGCCCCGAGGCCACGGCGGAAGCCTTTCGCGACGGCTGGCTGCACACCGGCGATATCGGCACCATGGACGAGGACGGCTTCTTCTACATCCTCGACCGCAAGAACGACATGCTGATCAGCGGCGGCTACAACGTCTATCCGCGCGAGGTCGAAGACGTGCTGTTGGCGCATGACGGTGTCGTCGAGGCGGCGGTCGTCGGTCTGCCCGACGAGAAGTGGGGCGATCGCGTCCATGCCGTGGTGGCGGGCCGCGCGGCGCTCGACCGCGATGCCTTGCTGGCGTTTTGTGGCGAGCGCCTGGCCAAGCACAAATGCCCCAAGGGCATCGACATCTGGGCCGAGCTGCCGAAAAGCGCGGCCGGCAAGATCTTGCGACGCGAGGTGCGCGAGCGCCTGCTGGCGCGCAAGGCCGCCGACGCGGCCGAGTGAGGGCCGCGGGCGATGCGCAATATGCATCTCGTTCTGCACGGCCTGGCGATCAAGAAGCACGGCAGCGCCGAGGCGGTGGCCGGTATCGTTGGGCTCGAAGCGAGCGAGGTGGCGCAAGCCCTGGCCGCGGCCGTGTCGCAAGGGCGCGCGGTCGAGGCCGGCGGCGCCTACATGCTGACACCCGCCGCGCGGGTCTCGCTGGGTGGCGAGTATTCGAAGGTCTACGCCGCGCAGCGGGCCGACCAGGCGTTCGTCGCGGCTTACGAGCGGTTCGAGCTCGTCAATCGGCAGCTCAAGGAGATCATGACCGCATGGCAGACGGTCGAGGTGGGCGGCCAAAGCGTGGCGAACGACCACGCCGACAAGGCCTACGACGATGCCGTGATTGGCCGCCTGGGCGAGCTGCACGAGCGGGCCGAAGCGGTCTTCGGCCCGCTCAGCGCCGGTGTGCCGCGTCTCGCCATTTACCAGGCCAAGCTGCTCGCCGCCTTGGAGCACGCCGAGGACGGCGAGACCGAGTGGCTCAGCGGCGCCAAGATCGAGTCCTACCACACGGTCTGGTTCGAGCTGCACGAAGACCTGCTGCGAATTCTGGGGCGTGAAAGGACGGAGTGACGGCCGATGGCACGCTCGCTCGGCAGATGGACGCTTTATCTCGACGACACGGCGGTGCCGGAGCGTAGCTTGATCGGCGGCAAGGCCTGGAGCATCGCGCGGATGCGCGGCATGGGTCTGCCCGTGCCGCCGGCCTTCGTCATCACCACCGACGCCTGTCGGGCCTATCTCGCGCAGGGCGACCTGCCGGCCGGTCTGCGCGACGAGATCGGCGCCGGTATCGCCGTCCTCGAGCGGGAGAGCGGGCGTCGCTTCGGCCAGGGCCCCCATCCGCTGCTCGTGGCGGTGCGCTCCGGCGCGGCGGCGAGCATGCCCGGCATGATGGACACGGTGCTCAATCTCGGCATCGATGCCGCCGCCAAAGCGGCACTCGCCGCCGAGAGCGGCGATGTCGCCTTCGCGCGCGACACGCACCGGCGCTTTTACGACATGTATGCCCGTATCGTGCTCAAGGCGACGCTCGCCGACCTTGACAAAGACGCGGGACCGGAGGCCTGGCGCACCGCGCTCGCCGCCGCCGGCGCCGGCGCGATCCCGGCCACCGCGACGGGTCAATTGGAAGGCGCGGTGCGCGCGGTTTTCGAGTCCTGGAACGGACGGCGCGCCAAGCGCTATCGCCAGCATCACGGTATCCCGGACGAGGCCGGCACCGCCGTCACCATCCAGGCCATGGTGTTCGGCAATCTCGGCCGCGACAGCGGCTCAGGGGTCGTGTTCAGCCGCAATCCGCTGACCGGCGCGCCCGCGCCCTACGGCGAATACCTCGCCATGGCCCAAGGCGAAGACGTGGTCTCCGGCAAGCACACGCCGGACGGTCTGGAGGCGCTCAACAACGCCATGCCGGCGCTGCATGACGCGCTGCTCGGCGCCGCGCAGCGGCTGGAGCAGGCGGATCGGGATATCCAGGATATCGAGTTCACCATCCAAAAGGGCGAGCTCTATTTGCTGCAGGCCCGGGCGGCCAAGCGCGCGCCGGCGGCGGCCGTACGCATTGCCGTCGACATGGTGCGGGAGGGCACGATCGTGCCCGAGGAGGCCTTGCGGCGGGTCAATGCGGAGCAGATCCGCGGCCTGCTCGCGCCGCGCCTCGCCAACGGCGCGGCCGCTCGCGCCAGGCTCGTCGCCCACGGCGAAAGCGCCTGTCACGGGGTCGGGGTTGGGCAGGTCGTACTCGATGCCGACGCGGCCGAGACGGCGGCGGCGAACGGCCGGGATGTGGTGCTGATCCGGCCCACCACCAGCCCCGAGGACGTTCACGGCAAGGTGGCGGCGCGCGCGGTGGTGACGGCGCGCGGCGGCGCCACCTCGCATGCCGCGGTGGTCAGCCGCGCGCTCGGGCGGCCCTGCGTCGTCGGTTGCGGCGACGAAGTCTTGCAGGGCCTCGATGGCCGGCAGGTCACGGTCGAGGGCGGGGCGGGCCTGGTGTTCGACGGCACGCTACCGGTCACTGTTCCGGACGAACGCGATGATCCGCTGCTGCGACAGCTCGAGGCCTGGGCGCGCGCGGCGGCGCCGCTCGCGGTCTATCGCGACTCTGAGCGGCCGGCGGCGGCCGCGCTCGATCTCGACGGGCTTCCGGGTGGCGAGTCGCCGGAGAACCTGCCCCAGCTCCTCGCCGGCGCCAAGGGCGCGGCCGGTGGCGCGCTCGCGCGCGACGCGGGCGTGGCGGCGGCGGTCGCGTGCGGGCTCGCGTTCATCGTCGTGCCGCAGGCGTTGCCGGCGCTGCTGGCCGCCTGCGCCGCGCGGCGCAAAGGTCGAGGAGTGGACGCCGCGTGACGGTCGAACACAAGGATATCGAAGCGCTCATCCGGCTTTTCGAGAAGTCGGACTGGGACGAGCTGCGCCTCGAGATAGACGGTTTGCAGCTCGTGCTCTCCAACGATCCCGAGGCGCCGTCGGTGCGGGTCTCCGATCCGGATGCCCGGCCGGCGCCGGCGCCCCGCAAGGAACCCAAGCAACCGCGGGCGGCCGCGAAGCCGGACGGCTCTGGCGCGGCCAACGCGGTCCCGGATGGCCTCGTCACCATCACCGCGCCCAATCTCGGCACCTTTTATCGTGCCCCGAAGCCCGGCGCGCCGCCCTATATCGAGGTCGGCCAAACCGTCGAGGAGGGAACCGATGTCTGTTTGATCGAGGTGATGAAACTGTTCACCTCGGTCAAGGCGGGCGTCTGCGGCAAGGTCGTCGAGATCTGTGTCGAGGATGGCGAGATGGTCGAATTCGGCGCGGCGCTGTTTTATGTCGAAGGGACCGGCGGGGCGGCGGGTTAGCGCCATGGAGAACTGAGCGGAGCGAGCGATGGCCCATATCGAATTTCACGACGAAACGATGCGCGACGGGCAGCAGAGCCTGTGGGGCATGCGCATGCAGGCCGGCATGGCGCTGCCGATCGCGCCGGTTATCGACAAGGTCGGCTATGGCGTCGTCGACCTGACCGGCTCTTCCTTGTTCGAAGTGATGATCCGCCATTGCCAGGAAGATCCGTGGGAGGGTCTCGACCTGATCGTCAAGGCCATGCCCAACAGCAAGATCCGCGGCGGCATGCGCAGCAACGCGAGTGTCACCTTCGGCGTCACGCCCGACGCCCTGATGGACGCCTGGATGCGCCAGCTTTGCGTGCATGGCTGCCGCAGTTTCTGGATTTACGACGTGCTGTTCAATATCGACAAGACGCACCGTCTCGCCAAGGTGGCGAAAGAGTTCGACGCCGAGGTCGCGGGCGCCATCATGTTTACCCTGAGCCCGGTGCATACGGACGCATACTACGCCGACAAGGCCGATAAGCTGTCGGCCTCGCCCGACATCGACACGATCCTGCTTTACGACACCGCCGGTGTGCTCGATCCTGACCGCATGCGCACGCTGGTGCCGGCGATTGCGAAACAGGCCCGCGGCAAGCCCCTTGAATTTCACGCCAACAACATCCTCGGCGCCTCCGGCATCGCCTATGTCGAGGCGATCAAGCTCGGCATCCGCATTCTGCACACCGCGAGCCGGCCGATGGCGAACGGACCGTCGGTGCCGTCGATCGAGGTGATGGCCAAGAATGTCGAACTTTTGGGCCACAGCCACGACATCGACACCGCGCTGCTGCCGCGCATCGCCGCGCATTTCGAGCGCGTCGCGGCGGCGACCGGCTTTCCGACGGGCGTGCCGCGGGAATACGATCTGTCGTCCGTGCACCACCAGATCCCGGGCGGCATGTCCGGCACCTTGAAGGCGCAACTGACGCAACATGGCATGGATGACAAGCTCGACGCGGTGCTGGAGGAGACCGGCAAGGTGCGCGCGGAGCTGGGCTATCCCGGTATGGCGACGCCGTTTTCCCAGCTCGTCGGCACCCTGGCGGTGCTCAATATCGTCACCGGCAAGCGCTATTCGGTGATTCCGGACGAGGTCATCCAATACGCCGCCGGCTATTACGGCGAGACGGTCGCACCGATCGTGCCTGAGGTGCTCGACAAGATCATGGCCGCGCCGCGCGCCGCCGAGGTCTTGGCCAATCCGCCGGAACAGCCGACCATCCAGGAGTTGCGCAAGCGCTACGGCACGACGAACGACGACGAGTTGATCTTGCGCGCGCTGGTGCCGGCGGCCGACCTCGAAAAGATGCGCGCCGCGGGTCCGGTGCGGCGCGATTTCGCGTTCTTCTCCTCGCCGGAGCTCGAGCAGGTGCGCGATTTGATGGCGCTCTCGAGCTCGAAATATGTCGAGATTCGCAGCGCGCGAATGGCGCTCGCCCTGCGCCGCGGCGGCTGATGTCTCGGGCGCTGATCATCGACGTGGTGCGCTCGCCCTTTGCCAAGGGCCGCGAAGGCGGCGCGTTGAGCGGCACGCACCCGGTCGACCTGTTCGCCCGCACGCTGCGCGGGCTCGTCGCGCGCACCGCCATCGATCCGGGCATGGTCGACGACGTGATCGCCGGTTGCGTCATCCAGGTCGGCGAGCAGGCCGCCAACATCGCCCGCCAGGCTTGGCTGGCCGCCGGTTATCCCGAGACGGTGCCGGCCGTCACCATCGACCGTAAATGCGGCTCGGCGCAGCAGGCCATGGATTTCGCCGCGCAAGGGGTCATGGCCGGCGCCCATGACCTGGTGGTCGCCGGCGGCGTCGAGATGATGAGCCGCGTGCCGATGCGCAGCAATCGTCTCGGCCAAGACAATCTCGGCCCCATGCATCGCAGGCGCTATGCCCAAGGGCTGGTGCACCAGGGCATAGCGGCCGAACTGATCGCGGCGCGCTGGCGCTTGAGCCGGGAGCAGCTCGACGACTACGCGCTGCGCTCGCACCGGAGCGCGGCGGCGGCAGAGGATCGCGGCCTGTTCGCGCGCGATATCGTCCCGGTCGACAACGTCACGCATGACGAAGGCATCCGGCGCGACAGCTCGCTCGAGAAACTCGCCGGCCTCGCACCGGCTTTCGAAGACCCGGGCCTCGCCGAGCGCTTCCCGGAAATCGGTTGGCGCGTCACGGCCGGCAATTCCAGCCAGGTCAGCGACGGCGCCTCGGCGATGTTGATTGCCTCCGAGGCCGCCGCGGCGCGGCTGGACTTAAGGCCGCGCGCCGCCATCACCCACTTCGCGGTTACCGGCGACGACCCGATCCTGATGCTAACCGGCATCATTCCGGCGACGCGCAAGCTGCTCGCGCGGAGCGGGCGCACGCTGGCCGATATCGATCTCTTCGAAGTCAATGAGGCCTTCGCCTCGGTCGTGCTCGCCTGGGCCGACGAGCTGGCGGTAGACCTGACCAAGGTCAACGTCAATGGCGGCGCCATCGCGCTGGGCCACCCCGTTGGCGCTTCGGGCGGTCGCTTGACCGCGAATCTGCTGGGCGCGCTCGAGCAGAGCGGCGGCCGCTACGGCCTGCAAACGATGTGCGAGAGCGGCGGCATGGCCAACGCGACCCTGATCGAACGGCTGAACTAAGCGGGCGCCGCTCCTTGGTCTTAAAGCAATTGACGATCATGTGGCATCGCTCAAGGCCGCGACTGTGGCCCGCCGGTTATCCGGCGCGCCCGCGCAGGTGCGGACCGTCAGGTCCGCTACCGTGAGCAAAAAAAGCGAGAGTGGTTCCGACGAAAGTGGAACCGCTCTACGCCGCCACGTAATGGCCGCCATTGACGAAAATCATCTGGCCCTGGATGAACGCGGCTTCCGGGCTCGCCAAGAAACGGATCAGGTTGGTGTAATCCTCGGCCTGCACGCCGCGGCCGCTGGGATTGGTCTCGGCGGCGTGCTTGACGACCGCCTCGGCCTGGTCGCCGAACAAGTCCCGCACCGCCGCCGTGTCGACCACGCCGGGGGCGACGCAGTTGATGCGCACGCCGAGCGGCGCGAGTTCCACCGCTAGATAGCGCACCAGCGATTCCGCGAGCGCCTTGGCGACGCCGATGGCGGCGTAGTTGGGAACCACGGTGCGTCCGCCCCGGCTGGAGAGAAAAAACACCGTACTGCCGCGCCGGAGCAACGGCCTCGCGGCCTGCACCAAATAAAGCAGCGCGGTTCCGTTCAAGTTGACGGCGCTGGTGAAGGCAACCGGGTCGACCTCGAGCACGGGCTGCGAGATGCCGCGCACCGCGCAATGGACCAATTGGTCGAGCCGGTCGGTGTGCGCCGCCACTGCATCCAGGACTGCGCCGGCGCCCGCGGGTGTGCCGACGTCCTGCTTGATCAGGTGACAGCGCGCGCCGCGCTGCTCGACCTCCGCCTTGGCCTCTGCGGCGGCGCCGTCGTCGCCGTGATAGTTGATAAACACATCGCCCGCCTGTTCCGCGAAGCTCGCGGCGATCGCGCGCCCGATGCCCTTGCTGCCGCCGGTGATCAAGATCGCCATGCCGATACCCAGTTCGCAGACAGATTTATCAGACGACAGTAGTGCCGAGAATAATACATGTCACCTGGTCGACCTGGGCCACCCGGCCGCGCTTTGTCGCATCGCCCACTCAGCCCGCGCTGGCGAACACCTCGTCGGGCAGGTTTTCGATGCTGAGCCGGGTCCGGCGAATGTGCTGTTGCATCGCCGTTTCCGCCTTGCGCGGGTTGCCGGCGAGAATGCACTCGGCGAGCTTTTCGTATTCGTCGAATTGGCGTTGCCGGTCGGGCGCCGACAGATACTGCTGAAACTGCATGCGCAGCAGGTGAATTTGCATGACCGGCACGAAGCGCGACAGCTCCCGATTGCCGCCGATCGCGACGAGGGTCTGATAGAAGCGGGCGCGTTCGTCGTGAAAGGCCATGGTGTCGCTGCGCTCGTGGAAGCTCAACAAGCGCTCGCAGGCCGCCGTGAAGCGCGCGCGCCGGTCGCCTTGGTCGATGCGTTCGGCCGCCAGGCGCGCCGCCAATCCGGTGAGATATTCCTGGATCTCCAGGATCTCGTGGACCTCGCGGCGCGTGAGCTGGCGAATATAGGCGCCGCGATGCGGGATCAGGCTGATCAAGCCCTCGGCGGCCAGTCGCTTGAGCGCTTCGCGCACGGGCCCACGGCTGATTTTCAATTCGCTTGTCAAGTCGGCTTCGATGAGGCGTTGCCCCGGCACGTATTTGCCCGACTTGACGCCGTCGATCAGCGCGCGCACCACCTGGTCGGGTGAGCTGGTGCCGCGCGTTGGTGCTTCGCTGTCTTCGATTTCGGCGACGGCGCCCCGTGCTTCTTGTTGTATCGCTTGGCGTGCCATATCCGCCGCTTGCCAACACCCGGCAATCTTGTCATACAAAATCGTCGATCAAGCTGATTGACGAGTGACGGCCTGTCAATAGAATTTCCCTAATCCGCGCGGCGCTTTGGCGGCGCGGCACGGGGCTCCGCCTCGGCAAGAACACGGGGCTCCGCCTCGGTAAGAAGAGGAGACTGGACCATGGAACGGGAGATTATTCTGGCCGGCGGCATGCGCACGCCGTTCGGCGATTTCGGAAAATCCCTCAAGGATATATCGCTGGGCCAGTTGGGCGTCCATGCCACCCGGGCCTGCCTTGACAAGGCGGGCCTCGATGCCGCCGACGTCGACCATCTGGTCTGGGGCAATGTCCTGCCGGTCGATCAGCAAGGCTACCTCGCCGCCCGCTACATCGCGATCGAGGCCGGCCTGCCCGAGGCGAGCGCGGCGCTCAACGTCAATCGCGCCTGCGCCTCGGGCTCCCAGGCGATTGTCACGGCCGCCGAACAGATCCTGAGCGGCCACAGCGAGGTCGCCGTGGCCGGCGGCGGCGAGAATTTTTCGCGCGCGCCGTTCGTGGTCACGACCGGGCGCTGGGGCCACAAGCGCGGGCCACAAACCATGGTCGACTCCTTGGACTGGGCCTATCGCGACCCGTTCAGCCTCGAGCTCATGGGCGGCACGGCCGAAAACCTCGCCGAGGAGTTTCAATATCAGCGCGAGCCGATGGACGAGTACGCGGTCACCAGCCAACGTCGCGCCGGTGCCGCGCGGGAGTTTCTGAGCCGCCAGATCGGGCCCATCGAAATCAAGGAGCGCAAGACGACGCGCCTGTTGAGCGCTGACGAATATCCCCGGCCCGATGTCACCATGGAAAAGCTCTCGGCCATGAAGCCGGTGTTCCGCGAGGGCGGCATGGTCACGGCGGGCAATTCCAGCGGCGTCACCGATGGCGCGGCCATGGTCGTCGTCGCCGAGCGAGCAAAGGCCGAAGCGCTCGGCGTCGAGCCGCTCGCGCGCATCGTCGATTGGCGCATCGTCGGCGTGCCGCCGCGCATCATGGGCTGCGGTCCGGTGCCGGCCATCGGCACGCTGCTCAAGAGGCACGACATGACGGTCGACGACGTCGACTATTTCGAGATCAACGAGGCCTTCGCCGTGGTCAATTTGCATGCCGAGACGCAGCTCGGCGTTAGCCGCGAGCGCTGCAATCTCTATGGCGGCGGCATTTCCATCGGTCACCCGCCCGGCGCGACCGGTGCGCGCATGACCTTGGTCGCCATGCAGCATCTCGCCGAATCGGGTCAGAAGAACGCCATCATCAGCATGTGCATGGGCGCCGGTCAGGGCCTCGCCATGTTGATCGAGAACGTCAAGCACTGAGCGCCGGCGGGGCAAGGCCGGGGCAAGGCATGAGCGAGTTCGCCGGCGCGCGTGAGATCCGCTTCCAGCTGTACGACCTGCTCGACACGGAGGCTCTGGCCACGCGTGCCCGTTTCAGCGGCCAAGGCCGCGACGTCTACGATGCGGTGCTCGATACGGCCGAGCGCGTCGCCGCCGAGTATTTCGCGCCCCACACTCGCGCCGCGGATTTGCGGGAGCCCTGGCTCGAGGACGGTAAGGTCACGCTGCTACCGGAGGTCAAGGCCGCGCTCGACGCCTTCGCGGCGGCTGGTTTTCTCGGCGCGCATCACGACGAGGCGCTGGGCGGTCTGCAGCTCCCCTGGACGGTGACGCAAGCCTGCCTCAGCTACTTTCAGGCCGCCAATATCGCGACCACGGCCTATCCCTTCCTGACCATCGCCGCCGGTAATCTGTTGGCTCGCTTCGCCGACGAGGCGCAGCAGCGGCGCTATTTGAAGCCCATGCTGGCGGGGCGCTATTTCGGCACGATGTGCCTCTCCGAGCCGCAGGCGGGCTCGTCGCTGAGCGACATCAAGACCACCGCGCGGCCGCGCGACAACGGCTCCTATGCGCTGCGCGGCACCAAGCAATGGATTTCGGGCGGCGAGCATGAGCTGGCGGAAAACATCGTTCATCTCGTGCTGGCGCGCACCGAGGGGGCGCCGCCCGGCGCCAAGGGGCTCTCGCTTTTCATCGTGCCGCGTTACCGCGTCAACGACGACGGCAACCGCGGCACGGCCAACGACATCGCACTCGTCAGCCTGTTGCACAAGATGGGCTATCGCGGCACCGTCTCGACCATTCTCAATTTCGGCGAAAACGACCGCTGCGTCGCCTATCTCATCGGCGAGCCGAACCAGGGCCTCGCCTACATGTTCCAGATGATGAACGAAGCCCGCATCGGCGTCGGCCTCGGCGCCGCCATGCTGGCGCACGCCGGTTACCTCCATGCCCTCGACTACGCCAAAACCCGTCTGCAAGGGCGCCATCCGGGCGGCAAGGACACCACCGCGCCGCCGGTCGCCATCGTCGAACATGCCGACGTCAAGCGCATGCTCTTGGCCCAGAAGGCCTATGCCGAAGGCGCCATGGCCTTGTGCTTCTACGCCGCGCGTCTGGTGGACGATGAGATGACCGCGCCGGACGAGGCGGCGCGCCAAGACGCCGGGCTGCTGCTCGAGCTGCTGACCCCGATTTGCAAGACTTGGCCATCAGACTACGGCCCCCGGGCCAACGACCTGGCGATCCAGGTGCTCGGCGGCTACGGCTACACCCGCGACTATCCGGTCGAGCAATATTACCGCGACAATCGGCTCAACCCGATCCACGAGGGCACCAACGGCATTCAGGCGATCGATCTGCTCGGCCGCAAGGCGGGCCTCGAGGATGGCCGGGCGCTGGCGCTATTGAGCGCCCGCATCGCCGCCACCTGCCAAGAGGCGTTTGCGACGCAAGGCCTGACGGAGCACGCGCGCGCGCTCGAGCACGCCGTCGCGACCATGCGCCAGGTTACCGAGACACATCTGCGCGCCCTCGCCGCCGGCAAGCGCAACGAGGCGCTGGCCAACGCCTCGCTCTATGCCGAAGCGCTGGGCCATGTGATCGTCGCCTGGATGTGGTTGCGCCAGGCGCTGGTCGCCGAACGGCGGCTCGCCGCCGCCGCGCCGCCGGAAGCCGACTATCTGCGCGGCAAGCGGCAGGCCTGCCGCTATTTCTTCGCCTATGAATTGCCGCGGGTCGCGCCCCTCGCCGCAATCTTGGAGCGCATGGAGCAAACCTGCGCGGAAACCTCGCCGGACTGGCTGTAGCGCCGGCCGCCGGGAGCAACAAGGGAGAATCAGAGCATGAGCTTGCACAAGATCGGCGTTGTCGGCGCCGGCATGATGGGCGCGGAGATCGCGCTGGTCATGGCGCTGGCGGGCAAATCCGTGCTGCTGACCGACGCCAGCGCGGAACTGCTCGACAAGGCGTTGGCCAAACTGGCCGGCATTCTCGACAAGGGCGTCGCGCGCGGCTTCTACGAGGCCGCCGACAAGGAGCGCGCTTTATCGAACCTCACCACGACGCTCGCGCTCGACGACTATGGCGATCGCGACATGGTGATCGAGGCGGTCTTCGAGGACGAAGCGCTCAAGGCCGATATCTTCAAGCGCCTCGACGCGATCGTCGGGCCCGACTGCATCCTGTCGAGCAACACCTCGAGCATCTCGATCACGGTGCTGTCGTCGTATCTCGGCGAGACGCGGCGCGCCAACATGCTGGGCACGCACTTCTTCTCGCCGGTCTCGCGCATGAAGCTGGTCGAGGTCATTCCCGCCATGGCTACCGCCGAAGCGACCGTCGACGCCGTCACGGCGCTGTGCGAGGCGGCGGGCAAGACGCCGGTGCGCGTGAAGGACGTTGTCGGCTTCGCGGTCAACCGGCTGATTCACGCCTTTTGGATCGAGGCGATCCGCCTGGTCGAGGAGGAGGTCGCCACGCCCGCGGACATCGACACCGCGTGCAAGCTGGGCATGGGGCTGCCGCTCGGCCCCTTCCGCCTGATGGACGC
>JAUVWK010000335.1 GCA_030604165.1 Alphaproteobacteria bacterium
CGGCACCATCACATGCATCTGTTCGACGGCATAAAGCGCCTTGAGCCTGTTGAGCGCGGCGTTGACGGCCATTTCGCGGTCGAGATCGGCGAGGGCGATGCTCACCGGCGAAGCGTTCATGACCTCCCCGAGGAGGGTGGAAGGCAAGCGGCCGTTGAGAATCGCGCGCCGCAGGTCTCCGGCCGAGACTACGCCCACGAGTCGGCCGTCGCCGTCGACGATAGTGACAATGGCGCCATAGCTGTCGCCCAGGCTTTGCAACGCCTCGGAGATTGTCTTGTTCGGGGCGAGAGTCGGCGCCGGCGCGAGGCGGTCGATTTCGGAAATTTCGCTCATCGCTTGTCGTTGAGGGACAGTCGGCGGGCGGTTCAACGCGGCACCACTGTCCACGGGTTCCAGTGGTCGTAGGGGTAGCGGACGTCGTCGTCGAGGCTCTCACCGAGCGCCGCCGTCGAGAAAAAGAACAACCGCGTATCGGCGCGCAGAGTCATGAAGCCGTGGGCATAGCCGCCGGGCACAAATAGGACACCGGGCTTGTCCTCGGCGAGCACGAAACGCTCGATCTCGAGCGCCTTGTCCGGGTTTTCCCAATTGTCAATCTTGACGGCAGCGAGCAACGCCGCGCCGGATGCGACATAGACGTATTTGGCTTCTTGCCGGTGGGCGTGCCAGGCGCGCACGAATTGGGGTTGGTGATTGGACACCACGTAGAATCGCTTGACCGCGCCCATGTCGAAATCATTGCAGAATTGCAACTTGCCGCGGTCGTCGACAGCGGCGGCGCCCGGAATGTAGACGAGCTCTTCGGTCATCTTGCGTTCTTTCCGCTGTTGTTCAACGGCTGTGCACCGTCAGCCGTGCGACGCCGCCGCGGCGATCGCGGTCGGCCCTTGCTGCTTGGCGATGGCCCGAGCGTACCATCCGCCGCGGCCGACCAACTCCTGGTGGCTGCCGACATCGGTGACGCGGCCGTCCTCGAGAACGACGATCCGATCGGCAATCGCCACCGTCGACAAACGATGGCCGACGACGATCATCGTTATGTTCGTCTCGCGTCGAATGCGCAGCAACGCGTCACGGAACAGCGCCTCGGCGTCGGCGTCGAGGTTGCTCGTCGGTTCATCGAGAATCAGGATCGAGGCGCCGCGAACCAGGGTGCGCGCGAGGTCGAGCCGCTGGCGCTGGCCGCCCGACAAACGCACACCGTCCTCGCCGACGAGGGTATCGTAGCCCTGGGGCAGGGCCTCGATGAATTCGTGCGCCCCGGCCAGGGCAGCCGCGGCCACGATGTCGTCGGCATTCGCGTCGCGACGGCCATAGCCGATATGTTCGCCGGCGCTGACGTTGAACACCTGCGGCGTCTGCGGCGCGTAGGCGAAGCCCGCACGCAGGCTTTTGAGGTCGAAGTCGGCCAGGAGAACGCCATCGAAGCGAATTTCCCCGGACGTATGCTGGCGCAGCCCGGGCAGCAGATCGATAAGCGTGGATTTGCCCGCGCCCGACGGACCGACCAGCGCGGTCATCCGACCCGCCGGAATGGTCAGGTCGATGCCGTTCAGCGCGGGAACTTTCGCGCCGCCATAAACGAACTCGACATCGTGAAGTTCGATCTTGTTAATGAGCGTATCGAACCGACGCTCGCCGCCAAAATCTTCGCGCGCCGCTATCATTTCATCGATCCGACCTTCGAGCGCGTTGAGGCTGCCGACAAAGGACATGAGCGCCTGGCGGGTCAGCAGCATCTCCTTGACGCGCGGCATCAGACGGAGCATCGCCGCGAGGAATAGAGCAATTTCACCGAGCGAAAGATGGAAGGTCGAAAACCCGAGATAAAGAAACCCCAGGATTGCGACGATGCCCAATATCTCGACGATCGCCGTGACCCGCGCGCCCAGGGCGAGGACGAGCGCATAGCGCCCGAACTGACGCTGGGTCAGCCCGTCCATCGCCCGCGCCTCCGCCTGCTCGGTGCCAGCAAGACGAACGAAGCGCAAGGACTTGAGCCGTTCGACGAGAAAGCGCCCCAAGACCTGATTCGACTCGGTCAGCTCTTCGCCGACATCGCGGCTCCGGCGGATCATGCCGCGCACGCCGAGCGCGGCCAGGGCGACGATCGGGATCACCGTCAGGGTCATGGGCACGGAAACCGCCAGCGCCAGACCGAAATAGGCGAGGATCAGGATGATGGCGCCGACGAAGGTGAGCACCTGAAACACACAGCTTGTGGCGCGCTCGGCCTCGACCGTGAAATCGTTCACGGCGCGGCCAAGCTCGTCGTTCTCGCTGTAGGACAGACGAACATCGAGGTAATGCCGGAACGCCTTGTTGCGGACATCCCGAATCAGAGCGAAGCGCGCGCGACCCGCGTAGACCGTCCGACCGTAGACGAAGGCGATGCTGACGCCGAGGAAGAGCGCTGAGGCGATGAGCAAGGACGGCAGGGTGACGGGCAGCCCAAGACCGTCGTAAACGCTGACGATCGCCGACCAGAGCTGGGAGGAGGCGGCCAGCGCCGCGAGGTCGCCATTCGCCTCCAGATAATCGATGACCGGCAGGATCATGCCGATGCCGATGCCCTCGAGCAGGACGCCGGCCAGGTCGAGACAAAGCAAACCAAGCGCGGTTGTCCTGGAGAGCCCCAACAGCCGACAGGCATGAAAAAATCGCGTCAGGGTCATGGGCTTCGCCCGCCGCCCCGGCGGCTGCGTTTCATCCGCCGCGTCAAAGCCTGCCTCGACAAGCCGTCACAGCTCGATTTCGACAAGTTTCCAATCCATCACGACGGCGCCCATGATCTCGAGCCGCTCGCCCGACTCGAGCCGGCTGATATAGACGGAGAGTACGTCCTTGTCGGTGGGCGCGGGCAAATCGAAATCGAGACTCAGGTCGAAAAAGCGGACCTCGCGCGCCCCCACCGAACGGCAATGGGCCGCGAAGCGCGGCGTGCCCCAGACGTTGTAATAGGCGAAGTCCGACAGATCGTCGTAGACCGCGTATTGCCGTACCTTGATCTCGAAATCGACGTCGCCGTCGTAAAATAGGGAGGTGACATAGAGCTTGCGGCGCGTGGCCGCGACAAGGGCGTCGATCGCCGGCTCATAGCGCTCGAAATTGAGGAGCGTCTTATACAGGATGGCGATGTCGAAGCGCTTTGGATGAGTCGACGATAGCGCGAACAGATCGCCGTGCTCGAGCGAGACATTGGGGACCTCCGCGAACCACTCGCGGCCTTCGGCAACGAATTCCTGGGAATAGTCGATCCCGACATAGCGGTGCCGGCTGTCGAACCGGTTGAGAAAATGCAGTAGCCGCCCGCGGGCGCAACAGGCGTCGAGCACGTCCAGGGCCTCGGCGCCGGAAAAATCCTCGGCCAAGCGGCTTTCGAGATATTCCATCTGCTTCTCGCGCCGCAGCGGCGAGAGCACGCCGCGGCGTGCCTGCGTGCGCACCACTTTCCTGTAGGTGTTGTCGGCGGAGGATTTGCTCATGATCGACTTAAGGCCGGATTTGGAAGCCCGACGGTGCCTATTCGGCCGCGGAGGCCTTTCTTACACCGGGCCTAGCACCGGGTGACGGCGCCTTGAAGCGGCTTATCAGGGCCTTGTTGTTGGCCCGCTCGGCGGCCCGACGGAGACCGTCCATGGGGTCGCCGTTCTGCTTGCGCCATGCGCGCTCGTAGGCATCGAGCTGATCGTAATTTCGGCGAATCATGATTTCGCGCAGCCCGTAGAGCTCAACGGGATTGAAGTTTTCCGAAATCACCGCCGTGATATCCGTCGCGTCACCGAGATCGAGGAGAAACTTGTCGAGGTCGTTGTCGTACTGCTCGAGCACGCGATCGCGATAGAGGTTGAACCACTCGGTGCCTGGATAGGGGTGGCGAAGAACGGTCGCGCGACGATCCCGAGACGATCCCAAGCCTTCATCGTGTCGCGGCTGCTCTCGAAGTCTTCCGTGGGAAACCCGAGGAGTTGGTTCGGGATCGGACGAATACCGGC
>JAUVWK010000166.1 GCA_030604165.1 Alphaproteobacteria bacterium
ATCTCGCCGTTGCGCATGATATAGATGCGATCCGCGTTCTCGAGCGCGCGGTGGGTGCTCTGCTCGACGATCAGCAGGGTGATGCCTTCCTGGCGCAGCGAATGGATGATGTCATAGACCGTATCCACCACCAGCGGCCCGAGACCGAGCGAGGGTTCGTCCAGCAACATCAATTTCGGTTGGGTCATCAGCGCCCGGGCGATCACCAACTGCTGTTGCTCGCCGCCCGAGAGCTTGCCGCCCGCGGTGGACAATTTGTCGCGCAGGAACGGAAAGCTCGTCAGCATGCGTTCGAAATCGGCCTCGATCCGACTGCGATCCTTGCGCATCTTGGAGCCCAGCCGGATGTTCTCCTCGACCGTCAAGCGGCCGAAGACGTGACGGCCCTCGGGCACCAGCGATAGTCCCATGCGCGCGATGTTCTCCGCCGAATGACCGCCGATGGAGCGTCCGCGCAGCTTGATGGTGCCCTCCGCGGGCGACAGCGAGCCCGCGATACTGCGCAGCGTGGTGGATTTGCCCGCGCCGTTCGGACCGACGACACAGACGATCTCGCCCTCATCGACCTTGAGCGAGACGCCGCGCACCGCCCGCGTACGGCCGTAGCGGACGTGGATGTTGTCGACCTCAAGCACGGCGTTTCTCCGATTTGGTTCCGAGATAGGCCCGGATCACCTCGGGGTTGCTCTGAATCTCATCGGGCGTGCCTTCGGTAATGGTCTTGCCGCTCTCGATCACGTGAATCCGCTGACACACGCCCATGATGACGCGCATGTTGTGCTCGATCAAAAGCACGCCGCAGCCGAAATCCTTGGGAATGCGGGAGATGAGCTGCATCAGCTCGTCGCATTCGGCATCCGTCAGGCCGGCCGCCGGCTCATCGAGCAGCACGAAGCGCGGCGCGGTGGCGAGCGCGCGCCCGATGCCGACGCGGCGCTCCTCGCCATAGGGCAAGGTGTCGGCCTGATCGTACGCCTTGTGGGCGAAAGCCATCCACGCGAGGATTTCGAAGGCGCGCTTCTCCGCCTGCCGGCGCCCGAGCCCCATGCCGACGGCGGCGATCTCGAGATTTTCGATCACGGTCAATTCGCGGAACAGCCGCACCGCTTGAAAGGTGCGCGCCAGGCCACGGCGTCCGATCCGGTGCGCCGACCAGCCGGTGACGTCGAGGCCGCCGAGCAGCACCGTGCCGCGCGTCGGCTTTTGAAACCCGGTGACCACATTGACGAAGGTCGTCTTACCCGAGCCGTTCGGGCCGATCAGCCCGAAGACCTCGTTCTTGCCGAGCGAGAGGCTGAGATCCTCGAGCGCGGCCAGACCCTCGAAGTGCACCGACACGGCGTTCGTTTCGAGCCGCTCGGTGTCGTCCTTGACGGCTGTTTGGGCGGCCTCGCTCACGCCGCTCTCCTTGTCGCGATCTCGCGTCCCGCCACCATGGCTCAATCGCCGGCGCGCGGCTTCGCCGCCTCGACCGCCTCGACCGATTCGGTGACCGCGGCGCGCGGCGGCTTGGGCCTGCCGAACGGCCACGGAATCTCACGCCCACCCATGATGCCGGCCGGCCGGAACATCATGATCAGCAGCATGATTACGCCGAGAATAATCTCCTGGATGCCGAGGGGAAATTGCAGCACGAGCGAGCCGATCTCGGCGCCCTTCTCCAACTGACGGAAGACCTCGGTGGCCGCGGTAATGACGACGACCCCGACCACGGCGCCCGCCAGCGAGTTTTGACCGCCGACCACGAGCATGGCCAGCGTAATGAAGGTGAGCGGCACCCAAAAGGCGGCGACGGTGAGGATGCCGAGGAAATGGCCGTGCAGCACGCCGGCGATGCCGACGATGAAGCCGCTCAGGGTAAAGGCGATGACGCGCTGCACATAGATGTTGATGCCGAACGCCTGGGCCGCCACCGGGTCTTCGCGGGAGGCGCGCAAGGCGAGGCCGAAGCGCGATATTTGATAAAAAAAGGCGATCCCCATCACGATCAAGGCCCAATAGAAACAGATCCACATGTTGACGTACATCGGCAGGCCGATGATCGAGCTGGTCCCCAGGGTCACCCGTTCCCAGTTGTTGTAGACGGTGTAGCCGCCGGCAAGCACCGCGAAGGTGGCGATGCTGATGGCGATGGGATTGGTTCGCATGATCGCAAGCGCCACCACGAGGGCGACGACCGCGGCCACCAGGCCCGCCAGGATCAGCGCCGGCAACGGATCGAGCTGGGTGTTGATCAGGAAATCGGGCAGCCCCGGCAGGGTGAACTTCTTGAGGTTGGGCAGCAAGGTCATCCAGGCCGCGGCGTAGGCGCCGACCATCATGTAGACGATGCTGCCGAACGACAAAACCCCGGAGTTGCCCATAAAGACGTAAATGCCGACGACGATAATCAGCTTGATCAGACCGTCGGCCACCGTGCGCTGCAGCAGCACGTCGCCGGTGGCATCCACGACGAGGACGATGACGAACAGAATCGCCGCCAGCGAGAGCAGCGGCCAATACCGGCGCAGTTGCTTTTCGAGCGGCCCGACCGAGCCCATCTAGACGCGCTCCCGCACGGCCCGGGTGACGATCAGGCCGTCGGGCCGGAAAATCAGCACGAGAACCACGAAGCCGAAGACGAAGGCGTCGCGCGTCAATTTGTAGTCGTCGGGCAGCACCGTCTGCAGGACGACGCTGGCCACGCCCACCAGAAAGCCGCCGGCGGCGGCGCCGACCAGACTGCCGATGCCGCCGATCACCGTGGAAATGAAGGCGACGATCACCAGATTGAGGCTCATGCGAAAGCTCAAAATGCCGGTCTGCGTGATGAAGATGAGCGAGACCACGGCGGCCAAGAGCCCGCTGATGGCGAAGGCCAGCGCGATCACCGTATTGGCGCGCACGCCGAGCAACCGCGCCGTATCGAAATCCTCGGCCGCCGCCCGCATCTGAATGCCGTAGCTGGTTCGCTTCAAGAACAGGGCGAGCCCGCCCAGCAGGATGATCGCCGCCGCGATCGTAACAAGCTGGATCGCCGGCACCCGCAGGTCCAGAAAGCTGATGTGTCTGGCGAGCTCGGCGCCCACGTTCACCGCCTTGGGCCGGCCGGTGAAAATCAAGATGATGACGTGATCCAAGACGTAGCTGACCGCGAAGGAGGCGATCAGCAGGCTCGACATGTTCGCCCCCCTGAGCGGGCGGAAGGCAATGCGCTCGGTGCCCAGCGCGACCACGATCACGATCGCGATGATTGCCGGGATCATGAGGAACCAGGCCCACGCCCCGATGAAGGGCGTGGCCACCACCGCGGTCGAGGGCACGATCAGCGCGTAGGCGCCGATGGTAATGAAATTGCCGTGGGCGAAATTGATCAGTCGGAGAATACCGAAGAGGAGACCGATACCGAGCGCGGTCAAGGCATACAGGCTGCCGAGACTGACGGCGTCGATGACAATTTGAAAAAAGAACGTCATAGGGGCTGCTCGCTCCGCCTCGACGCCGGTCTATCGCCGCGCCATGCCATCGAGGATCGATCGCCGCGGTGCCCGCCGAAGCGGGCGCGCGGCGCAAGGCGAAAGGCGAAAGGCGCGGGACCCCATCTTCACGAACGTCGGATCGGGTCCCGCGCCGTTAACCTAAGCGATCAGTCCCAAGCCTTCAGCTGGCCGATATCCCAAGCCTTCTCGGCGCGGAATTTCTCGATGAAGCTCAGCTTGCCGTCGCCTTGGGCTTCGAAGAACGTCCATGGCCGGCGATTCTGGATATGCGTGTCCGCCGTCCAGGTCGTCGGGCCGATCAGCAGGGCGACGTCGTTGAACGTCTCCATCGCCTTGACGATCTCCATCGGCTCGTCGGTTCCGGCCTGCTGCAGCGCCTTGACGTACGCCTGGACCATGCTGTAGCCCAAATAGACGTGCGACGAGGGCGGCATCTCGCCGTATTTCGCCTGGTACTTATCCAGGAACTCCTTCTCGTCCGCGGTGAAGTTCTCGGGCGAGAAGACGTTGCCGTGGGTGCCGTGGTAGTAGTTCGCCAGCCCCGGCACGGAATCGAACCAGAACTGCCCGGCGAAGGATTCCGAGGTCAGCACCGGCGTTTCGATGCCGGCCGCCCGGATCTGCCGCAGCGCGGAGGCGCCGCCCGGGATATAGGAGCAGATCATCATCACGTCGGGTTCCGGCGAAATCGCCTTATAGGCGGTGATCTGCGCCGAGATCGACGGATCGTCCTGCTTGAAGACGTCCTTGCCGAGCAGCTTGGCGCCCGCCATTTCCTCCCAACGCTCGTCGAAGCCGATACAGAGCGACTTGTCGTATTCGATGGAGTTGTCGAGCAGCGAGTAGGCGTTGCGCCAGCCCTTCTGCTTGTAGGCCCATTCGGCCAGGACATAGCCCTGGGCGTTGGCCGCGGTCGACATGGTGAAAATCGTCGGGCCGATGCCCTGCACGCCGATTTTCGGATCCGAGCCGCAGACCGAGACGCCGACGATGCCGGCGGCGGCATATTGCAATGCGGCGGGTCCGCCCATGTCGTAGTCGCACGAGAAAGCGGCGAACTTGGCGCCGCCCTGGACCATTTCGGCGCCGCACTTGGCGCCCTGCTCGCGGTCTGCCTTGGTGTCGCACTTGATGAGCTCGAGCTTGCGTCCGCCGAGCACGCCCTTGGCCTCGTTGACTTCCGTCAGGCCCAGCTCTTCGGCGGCGATGAGATCGCCGGCGTTGACGTCTTCGACGGCGATCTCCATGCCGCGTTGCGGCTGGCCGTCATAGGTCAACATCCAGTTCGAGAAATCCAGCGCCTGCCCGATAACGATGGGCTCGTCGGCGCTCGCCTTGGGCGTGGCCACGAGGCCACCGATACACAGGGCGACCGCGAGACCCGACGCGAGTAACACGCTTCTAATCATCGATACCTCCCTAGAGTTTCCCACTCGTGGGGCGTTTTCGTCGCCATACGCCCCTTCGTCGTATTTTTTTCTTGTTATCGTTACGGCTTACCGGACGACCGGCAAGCGAAATCTGTCGTCTCGCTCCGACTTGGCGCGCTCAGTCGGCGGCGTCCTCGCGCCCATAATCGCGGCGCGCGCCTTGCGGCGTGATCCAGCCCTCGCGCAAATCCTCGTCCAGCAGCGCGCGCGCGCGCTCGGCGACGGGGCCGTAACCGCCGCCGCCCGGCGTGGTGATTTGCACCTTGTCGCCCGGCCCGATGGCGGCGTTGGAAAACTTGCTCGGCGAGGCCTTGCCGAACGCTTCGGAAAAGGTCTGCCAAACGTCGCTGCCCGCCCGCTTGATCTGAAGCGACGCGTTGGCGCCCTCGCCGCCGCCGAGCAGGCCCCAGGGCTGAAGCTTGTGGCGATCCGACATGGAGGAGAGGATGATTTCGGTATCCATGCATACCACCGTCTTGCGCAGCGACAAGCCGCCGCGGTGGCGGCCCGGCCCGCCGGTATCGGGCAACAGCGCATATTCCTCGACCTGCCAGGGGTAGCGCACCTCATAGACCTCGATCGGGTTCATGCGCGAGTTGCCGTTGATGCAATTGATCACGTCGTTGCCGTCGGCGAAATCCCGCCCGCCCCAGCCGGCGCACATGAAGTCGTAGCAGACGACATATTCGTCGGTGCGCGGGTTGTGGGCGCCGAACAGAAAATTGCAATGGGTGCCGGCGTCGCTGGCGAAGGCGCGTTTGGGCACGCATTGGGCGAGCGCGCCGATCACGGTATAGGCGATGCGGATATGGGTCTCGGTGTTGCCGCCGACGCAAGTCGCCGGGTAGTCGCAGTTCACTAGCGTGCCACCCGGCGCCACCACCTTGATCGGGCGGAAGCAGCCGGAGTTTTTCGGGATCGACGGGTCGGTCAGATGCAGCAGCGCGTTGTAGGCCGACGACCAGGCGACCGAGAGCACGCTGTTGATCGGACCCTTCGACTGGGGATCGGTGCCGGTAAAATCGACCACCATCTCGTCGCCCTGCACGTGAACGTCGGCGTGGATGCGAAAGAGGCGATCCTCGTGGCCGTCATCCTCCATATAGTCGTCGAAGCTGAACTTACCGTCGGGAAATTCCGCGATTTCGGCGCGCATGCGCGTTTCGGAATAATTCAGCAAGTCTTTCGTGGTGCGGCGAAACACCTCGCTGCCGTAGCGGCGCACGAGCGAGACCAGCCGGGCCTCGCCGACATCGACGGCGCTGATCAGGGCGCGCAAGTCGCCGTAATTCTGGCGCGGCGTGCGCACGTTGGCGAGCATCAGCTTCCAGACGTCCTCGACGTCTTCGCCGCGCTTCTTGATCTTGACCGGCGGCACGCGCAGGCCCTCGTGAAAAATCTCGGTGGCCTCGCCGGCGAAGCCGCCCGGCACCATGCCGCCGACCTCGGCGATGTGGCCGA
>JAUVWK010000268.1 GCA_030604165.1 Alphaproteobacteria bacterium
CGATGCGGCTATTGGATCCTTGCTTGTCTCGTCGCGATCCTCTCGCTGAGTGGCGGGGTTGCCGCGTCGGCCCAGGACAGCCCGCTCGACAGATTCTCGATCGACCCACCCATCAGGCTCAAGGGCTTGAGTTTCAGACCAACCCTGGGCGAGCGCCCGGAGCTCCCGTTCGGGCCGCGTCAGGGCGCTCCGGGATTCGGTTCACACCAACCATCGCCTTGACGTACTGCCCAAATCGGGAGAGCCATGCGGCCCCTCCTCATTTCACGTTTACGCTCAACATCGCCGACACCTGCCCACTCGTGTCGGTCAGCAAGCCCATTATCCGATACCTGCCGGGCGCCAGGTCGGCCTTGTACTCGATCTCGTAAGTCAGCCGAGGGTTGGCAGTCCCCAAGGTTTCCTGCGCGAGAGCCGTGGTAAACATGCGTCCCCGCGACCACCGCCAGGTCTCGATTCCGTCCGCGTCCTCGATCACGACGTCAAAGCGCTGCCCGCTGTTGAAATCGAAGCGGATGGGCCTCGGCGTGTGATTGAACACTTCGAACGTGATGTAGATCGGCTCGCCCGCGCGGTACACCGCCCGGTCCGTTTGCAAGATCGTGCCGAAGCCCTCTGCCACCTGCTCGAGCGTGAGCGCAGGAGCCTGGGCCTCTTCGGCCATGGCGATGGGCATCGTGGTGACGCCCGGCAACATCCAGGCCGCGACGATCAACGAGAATCGCAACATTCTCATCGGCCTTCCGCGTTGTAGCGTCGCGGCCGCGAAGCCTTTCGCCGTGCCCAAGGCACGGAGCTGCCGCGTCTTCCCGCCGAGCGCTACATGTCGAAGTCGTTCGGTGGCGTTGCGCCGTCCCAGGCGAGCCCATCGGCGCTGACGTCGGTGACCTCGGTCGTGTAGAGGCCGGATCTCGCTCTGCGCAGGCGGAATGTCACTGTTCCACCGTCGCCGGTGGTTCCGGTCCCAGACGCGATCAAGCCACCGTCGCGCGACACTTCGATGCTGAGAGAGGCGTCGCTCACCGCGCCGCCGCCGTCATCCATGAGGGCCACCGTGACATAGAGATCCGTCCTCCACCAGCGAGCCGTGGTGCGATAGCCGATGGATTCCACCGAGAGGCTCTGCTCGGACGGAGGCGCCACGGCCGGCGGCGGTTCGATGGTGATGGAGACGGTCGCGTCGCCGCTCAGGCCGCCCGAGTCCATCACTTCCGCCATGATGATGTGCTGACCTTCGCGGAGCGTCGCATCCGAGAAGCTGCCGCCGCCACCGATCGGACCATCGAGGCTGGAGGTCCAGTCTAGAATCGCCGTCAGACTGCCCTCCTGCGCGTCGTCGGCCGATCCCTCGAACGAGATGGGATCGCCCGCCACGAAGCTGGCGCCCCCGCCCGGGCTGGTGATGCTCACCTCCGGCGCGGTGTTGGGCTCGGGCTCGGGAGGCGCGACGCCGCCATCCGCAACGTAGACCAATCCTTCCGCATTGCCGTCGGGGTCGTTGGTCGGGGCGCCGCCGCGCCACGCGGACTGGGGCTGGGCCGCATCGATCAATGCCTGTCGGATGGCATAGACCCCGGCCGCATCGTTGGCCCGTCCGTTCGCGGGGTCGGCGATATAAAGCGCCACCGCGCCTGCCACGTGCGGCGAAGCCATGCTGGTGCCGCTGATCGTGTTGTATCCGTTACCCTTCCAGGTTGAGGCGATGTTCACGCCGGGCGCGGCCAGATCGATCGCCAAGCCGGGGGAGAGGACCGGGTTGTTGCCAACGACGTTGCCGCTGTAGTTGGAGAAGCTCGCCAGCGTATCGTCCGCGCCATAGCTCGTATTTCCGCCGCCGCCGCCTTCCTGCCCGTCCGAGTCCGCCAGCGCCGAAATCGTCGCCACTTCGGGATAGGACGCCGGAATGTAATCGTCCGCGCAGTTGCCGTACCACCGGCACCAGCGAGAGGGCTGCGAGGTTTCGAGTTTTCCGTTGGCGCCATAGACGTCCTGGCTAGAATTAGCCGCCGCCACCACATAGACCACGCCGGCCGCCACCGAGTTCTGGATCGCCTGCCTGAGCGCGGCCGAATAGCCCACGCCGCTGAGGCTCATATTGGCCACTTCGATCTCAAGAGCGTTGGCGGTGACCCAGTCGATGCCCTCGATGACGTCGGAGAAGAAGCCGCTGCCGTTGCTGTCCAGCACCTTGACCGAATGTATGCGCGCGCCCGGCGCCACACCGACCACGCCGATGCCGTTGTCGATCGCCGCCACGATGCCGGCCACGTGGGTGCCGTGGCCGTTCAAATCGGAGAGGCTGCCTTCGTTGGTGAAATTCACCTGTCCGACCAAATTGAGGTCGGAATGCGGCGAGACTCCGGTGTCGATGATGGCGACGTCGACGTCGACGTTCGAAACCATTGTGCCAATCGCGGCAATACTATTCAGATCCGCGTCGATCCGATCCACGCCCGTGCTCAGTGCTTGCGCGGCGGTGTGCGCGTAAACGTCCTGCTCGACGAACGCCACGTCGGGATCGAAGCGCAGCCGATCGGCCGTCCGCGCCGACATTCGGCCGGAGAAGCCTTTCAGGGCGTGGCTAAAAGTGCGCCGCAGCGAAAAGCGCTCCCGCCGCGACATGTTTCTGGCCGTGGCCCGAGAGTCCCTCACGCCGTCGCGGAAGACCACGATGTATTGACCCGGCACCCGGCCCACAGGCCGCAAATCCACGGTCTGACCAAACTCGGCCGTGCCGGAGCGAAAGTGGCGCCATCCATTGTCTTGCGCTAGGACCGAGGAGGTTGCCAGCAGTCCAAGGATCGCGGCGGACAGCAAAACACCTTTCAGCCACCGAGACACTTTGTCCCCTCCCTGCAGTGGAATAGCGCCGACTGCGCGTCTTTTATTGTCCCGTCAATTAATTGTCTCTTTTCGATACAAAATGTCCAGAAACTTCCGTTGATGTCGAACGCGTCCGCCCGGCCAGCCATAGAACTTTCCCTCTCCAGCACCATATTGAGCTCGTCGTAGCGCTGCCTGCTTGGGAGTTCTTCATCGACACACCCTTCGCCCTCGTCGCCCTCGCCATTATCGCCGGCATAAAGATATTTGGCGCGGCCATACAAGTCCTCATCCTCCGACAACAACGTCATAGGGCGCCCGGGTCAGAGCCCTTCGTCCTCCGTGCCCTCGTCCTCGATCACCGCGAGGCTGCCCTGGCGCCAGGCCAGGATCTCGAACGGGGCCTCGGCATCGAAACGCAGCGCAACCACGGCCTCGCGCACGAAGACCGCGCCGGCGGCCGTGCGGGCCTCGGCGCGCACGGTGTGGATGGCGCTTTCAGAGGCGTCGATATAGTCGTCGAGACCCTCGAGCGCGAGGCGCGCGGCCTGCTCGAACGTGGCCCGATCCTCGCCGCGCGCGGCCAACATGTTCTCGATAGCCACGGCGTCGAGGCCCGGAATGGCGCCCAGGGCTGCGGCCGGCGCCGTGCTCGCGTCGATCCCACGGCCGCCCGAGAAGACGGTGAGCGCGGGCGCCACCGCGCGGTAAAGCGCCGGCGTCATGCCCATCACCTGGCGCAACTCGTCGAGGATGGCAAACGGCGCGTCCTTGGCCTCGTTGGCCAGGCCGGCGGCGCGATAGTCGTCGTCCTCGGCGCCGTTGAGCCGCCGCAGGTCGTCGGCGTCGCGATAATCGACGATGGCGTCCACCAGCGCCGCGGCCTCGTCGCCCGCGAGACCAACGGCTGCGAAGAGGCCGCGCAGCAGCTCGTCGGAGGCGCCATTGAGGTCGATCTTGCCGCCCTCGTCCTGCGCCGAGAGCAGCACTTCGCCGCCTGGGAGCGAACGCGGATAGATCGTGCCGTTCGCCCGCCAGGGCTCGCCCGTGTCGGGATCCAGCAAGGCGAGGACGGCGAGGTGCACCCCGGCATCGGCGAGCGCGCGCGCCTCGGCGTTGTCCACCAGGTTACGGGCGAGGTTGCTTTCGGTGCGGCTGCTGAGCGCGAAGCTCGCGGCGATCACACCGAGCAGCATGACCCCCCAGAGCACCACCACCAGAACGATACCCGCCTGCCGGTTTCGCGCCATATCGGAGACCAAAATTTGCTATCGCACCTTGGATTCCAGCGGACCGAGGGCGCGCATCCGGCGCTTCAGCTCTTCGGTGACGTCGCGCGCCTCCTGCTGGTCGCGCACCACCCGTGGCGTGATCAGGACCAGCAGCTCCGTACGCGAGTCGGTGAAAGTGTCGGTCCGAAACAGGTAACCCAGAAGCGGGATGTCCTTCAAAAACGGAATGCCGCTCTCGGTGACGGTCTTGCTGTCGCTGATCAGCCCGCCGAGGGCGATGGTATCGCCGCTCTGCACGGCGACCGTGCTCTTGATGCTGCGCTGCGAAATCGTCGGCGAATCGATGCCCGAGGTCACCGTATTGGTGACGTCGCTGACCTCCTGCTCGATCTCCATCGACACCAGGCCGCCCGCGTTGACCCGCGGGGTGACTTTCAGAATCACGCCGGTATCGCGGAATTCGATGGTGTTGACGACCGGCGCATCCGGGTTGGTGACCGAGACCGACTGCTGCACCGCCACCGGCACCTGATCGCCGACTTGCAGGTGGGCGGTCTGATTGTCCAGCACCATGAGCTGCGGCGAGGAAATCACCTTCACGTCGGTGACGCTTTCAAGCGCGTTCAACACCGTGCGCAGATTGCTCCGGCCCGAATAGAGATACGAGA
>JAUVWK010000059.1 GCA_030604165.1 Alphaproteobacteria bacterium
CAACGTCGAACAGATCGGCGCGGCGGCGGAGTAACCGGCGCGGCGCGTTTGAGGAATTTGGACGTTCGGGGGAGTAGCCATTGGCGTCGCAAGACGGCAAACGCCTGGCGGGGATCGCTATTTTCCGGGACCTCTCGGGCCCGGCGCTGGACGCCCTGGCGCAACGCTGCCAGTGGCGCAACTATGCGCCCGAGCAGCAGATCCTCGGCCATCTGGATGCCACGCGCGAGGTGTTTTTCATCGTCGAGGGCGCGGTGCGCGTGGTCAATTACTCGCTCGCCGGCAAGGCGGTGACCTTTGCCGACAGCGGCGCGGGTGGGGTGTTCGGCGATTACGCCGCGATCGACGGGGAGCCGCGCTCGGCCAATGTCGTGGCGCTGAGCGAGGCGCTGATCGCCTCGCTGTCGGCCGATAACTTCTGGACCGTCTTGCGCGAGCACCCCGAGGTCTCCGCCGCGCTGCTCAAGAAGCTGACCGGCCAGCTGCGCGCCACCTCGCAGCGCGTCTTCGAGTTCAGCACGTTGGCGGTGCGCAACCGCATCCACGCCGAGCTGCTGCGCCTCGCGCGCGAGCATATGGAAAACGACAACGCGGCGACCATCGCGCCGGCCCCGACGCACGCGGAAATCGCCAGCCGCATCAGCACCCACCGCGAGGCGGTGACCCGCGAGCTCAACGTTCTCGCCCGCGACGGCTTGCTCGAACAGCGGCGCGGCGCGCTCCATGTCAGCGACGTGGCGCGCCTCGAGGAAATGGTCGAGACCGTACTCGGCGAGTAGAACTCGAGTCTTAGCGTCCGTCCGCGAATTGCGCACCATACTGCTCGCGCAATCGGTTTTTCTCCACCTTGCCCATGACGTTGCGCGGCAGCGCGTCGACGAAGAGCACCGCTTTCGGAACCTTGTAGCCCGCTAGATCCTGTTTGAGCGTCTCGATGATGCTCTCGGCACTGGGCGTCTCGCCCTTGCCGGGCGCCCTGGTAACCACGGCGAGCACGCCCTCGCCGAAATCGGGGTGCGGCACGCCGACCACCGCCGTCTCCGCAACGCCCTCGATTCGGTCGATCAAGGCCTCGACCTCCTTCGGATAGACGTTGAAGCCGCCCGAGATGATCATGTCCTTGGAGCGCCCGACGATGGCAACGTAGCCCTGCTCGTCGATGACACTGAGATCGCCGGTGCGAAAGAAGCCGTCGTCACGAAACTCTTCCCTGGTCTTGTCGGGTTGGCGCCAATAGCCGCTGAAGACGTTGGGCCCGCGCACTTCGAGGCCGCCGATCTCGCCGCTCGGCAAGAGCTTGCCCTCGGCGTCGCACACCCGCACCTCGACATCGTCGAGCGGCGGGCCGACGCTGCCGGCGAGGCGCTCGCCATCCAACGGGTTGGTGGTGTTCATACCGGTCTCGGTCATGCCGTAGCGCTCCAGGATCGCCTGGCCGGTGCGCGCCTCGAAGGCCTCGAAGGTTTCCTTGAGCAGCGGCGCCGAACCCGAGATGAACAGGCGCATGTTGCGGCAAAGCGCGGCGTCGAAGCCGGCGGCCGCGAGCAGCCGGACATAGAAGGTGGGCACGCCCATCATCACGGTGGCGCGCGGCAACAGGCGGATGACCTCGTCGGCGTCGAAGCGCGGCAGAAACAGCATGCCGGTGCCGTTGGCGAGCACGCAGTTGATGGCGACGAAGAGGCCGTGGGTGTGGAAGATCGGCAGCGCGTGGAGCAGCACATCGCCGGGCCGGAAGCCCCACATGCGATGCAGGGTCAAGGCGTTGGTCGCCAGATTGCGGTGCGACATCATGGCCCCCTTGGGCCGCCCCGTGGTGCCGCTGGTATAAAGCAGCGCCGCGATGTCGTCGTCGGCCGCCTCGGCGACCTGTTGGTCGGCGTCGCAAGCGGCTGCCTGCTCGACCAGCGTGCCGCCGCCTTCGGCATCCAGCGTCAGGGTCTCAGGCCCGCCCGAGACGGCCGCCAGCGTTGAAGCGGGTGCCGCGACGGCCACTTTCGGCTCGGCGTCGGCGAGGAAATAGGCGATCTCGGAGGCCTTGTAGGCGGTGTTGAGCGGCACCAGGATCGCCCCGGCGCGCAAGCAGGCGAGATAGAGAAAGACGTTTTCGGGCGACTTCTCGACCTGCACGATGACCCGCTCGCCGGGGCCGATGCCGTGGCGCTGCAGAACTTGCGCATAACGCGCGCTGGTCTGCTCGAGCTCGGCATAGCTGTAGCGCCGGCCGTCGGGCGTCTCGATAACGCAGGTGGCGCGCGCCGCGGGGAAGCGCGCTCGCAAGATGCCGTACAGATTGCCGCTCATGAGCTTCCTTGGCGCCGTCGCCGCGCTCCTTGGTATAGCATGACACGAGGCGCGGCAAAGGGAGACGAAACGGCCATGGACGTCAAGCAGGCGATCGAGGCGGTATGGGCGCGGCTCGACGCGGATCGCGCCTTCGTCGTCGAGCTCACCCGCGCGCTGGTGCGCATCCCGACGGTCAATCCCAAATTCGTCGTCGATGCGGCGCTCAACCGGGAGCCGGAGCACCAGGCCCACCTCGCGGGCGTGTTGCGGGAGCTCGGCTTCCGCACCGAAACGGCGGACGCCCTGCCGGGCCGGCCCAATCTCTACGGCCGCTGGGACGGCGAGCCTGAGCGCAGCCTGATCCTCTGCGGCCATGTCGATGTGGTGCCGGAGGGCGAGCGCGCGCTCTGGAGCCATGAGCCCTTTGGCGCAGCACTTGCCGACGGCAAGATCTGGGGCCGCGGCGCCCTCGACATGAAGGGCGGGCTGGCCGCCTGCGTGGCCGCCGCCAAGGCGATCCGCGATGCCGGCATCGTGCTCGTCGGCCGCCTCGACATCCATGCCGTGGTGGACGAGGAGGCCGGCGGCTTCGGCGCCCTCGCCTTGATCGAGAAGGGCCAGCTCGCCACGGCCGCGATCGTCGCCGAGGCGACTTGGGGCGCCGTCAACCCGGCCGAGGGCGGCCTCGATTGGGTGCGGGTGACAATCCGCGGCAAGAGCGCCCACGCCGGCTGGCGCTACAACGCGATCTATCCGCAGGCGCCTTCGAACACGCGCCCGCAGCCCGGCGTCAACGCCTTGGAGAAAGGCGTCAAATTCATCGCCGCCGTGCAGGAGCTGGAGCGCGATTGGGGGCGGCGCAAGCATCACGCGCTGCTGCCGCCGGGCATCACCACGATCAATCCCGGGGTCATGATCGCCGGCGCCGGCATCGGCGAGGACGGCCGCCCGCTGGTGCTCTCGAACCCCGCCATCATCCCGGACACCTGCGTCATGGAGTTCGACCTGAAATATCTGCCCGACGAACGGCTAGACGAGGTGCGCCAGGAGTTCGAGAGCTTCGTGCACCACTGGGCCGCAACCGATAGCTGGCTGCGCGAACACCCGCCGACCGTGGAATGGGAGGTGGGGGGCCTAAGGTTTCCGCCGGTCTCGACGCCGTCCGATCACCCGCTGGTGCGCTCGATGCTCGCCAGCCGCAGCCGGCTCGGCCGCGAGCCGGAGCTGGGCGGCTATATCGCCGTGAGCGACGCCGCCCATTATGCCGGCGCGGGCTGCCACTGCGTGATCCACGGGCCGAGCGGCGACGGCTATCACGCCATCGACGAGCATGTCGAGGTCGAGTCTCTGATCGAGTGCACCAAGGTGATCGCGGCGGCCACCCTGGAGTGGTGCGGGATAAAAGAGTGAGGGGGGCTCAGGCCTCAGGCGCCAGCTCGATATAGCCGTGCTTCAAGAGGAAATCGAAATTGAGCATCATGGCCTCGTGGCCGATGCCCCTGATGCGGCTCACCGTGTCCGCGAGCGCACCGAGCGCCAAGGCGCCATCGCCGAGCCGGCTCATGATCTCTTGCATCACCTTGAAGCTCAGGTGCGGCGCGAGCGTCTCATAGATCACCGGCTTGAAATCCTCGGCCACCCGGTCGCGGCAATAGGCACTGACACGCACCTCGCTATCGCGCTCGAGCCGCCGGCTCGGATAATGGCCGAAGACACGGGCATGGTCGAACACGAGCATGGGCGGCAGCGGCGTCGCGTTGCGCGCTTTGGGCCCAGCGCCGCGCGCGGCCAGCACCTGCTCGCGCTGCTCGCGCCATAACGCCTCATAGCGCGGCACGATGCTCGACCAGCGGTAAGCGCGGCTGCGCGCCCGGCCGGCCTCGCCCATCTTGCGGCGCAGCTCCCGGTTGGCGGCGAGCGTGCCGAGAGCGTCGGCGAAGCGGGTGAAATCGAAGGCCACCTTTTGGCTGCGGTAGAAGCCGAGCATCGCCGGGTCCAACAGGCCGGCGAGCGCTTGCCAGGGCTCCTCCGCCGCGCTGGCATAGGTGGGCACGCGAAAGCCCGTCTCGCCGTCGGCGACCAGCTCCTTGTAGCCGTTGAAGTCGGCGACCACCGTCGGCAGGCCGTGCGCCATGGCCTCGATAATGGTCAAGCCGAAGGTCTCCTGGTAGTTGTCGGCGAGCGAGACGAAGAGGTCCGCCGCGCCGTAGAGCGTGCGCTTGCGCTCGAATGTGTGGTTGGCCTCGATGCGGACCTGCTCGCCGAGACCGAGCCTATCCACCAGGTCGGCGGCCAGCGCCACTTCGCTGTCGGTGCCGCTGCCGGCCAGCACCATGGTCAACGGCGGCAGTTTGTCGCCCGCGATCAGGTGTTGCAGGCATTCCAGCATCGGCGCCAGGTCCATCTTGCGGCGGATCGAAAAGCGGCCGAGCGAGAGCAGCAGCAGATGATCGTCCGGCACCTCCAGCGCGCGGCGGCAGGCGGCACGATCGAGCGGCGTATCGAACACATCGGCCAGACCCAGCGGGATTTGCGTCAGCTCGGGCGCTGTCGGCAGCTCGGCGGCGAAGCGCGCGTGGAAGCGTTCGCGCGTGACGGCGAAGGCGTTTTGCAGCATGGTCTTGGCGCATTCGCTGGTGCAGATGATGCGATCCCACGGCCGCGGACCGGCCATAAGGATCTGCATCAGGCGGGTCTGGATCTTGGTGCCGTCGAGCGAATGGGTGACGCCCGAGACCGCGAATTCGCCGTCGCCCGAGTTACCGCCGCCGTTCTGGTTGCGGTATTCCATCAGGTAGGGCGCGTGATAGGTGAAATCGCCCTGGTGCAGCACGTCGATGCCGCCGTCGCCGAGGTCGTCGGCCAGCATCGCCTGGGTGGCGAACTGGACGCGCGCGAACTGCTCGGCCGGGAGCCATTCCGCCAGTCGCGCCCGGCCGCTTTCCAGATCTTCGGCGTCGAGATAATAGAACTTGTAAGCCTCGAACGAGCCATAGCTCAGCAGCGCCAGCAGGAAATCCTTGTTGGCGATGGGTTTCCCCATCTTGTCTTGCCAAAAGGCGTCTTGGACGAGGAAGCTGTCGAGGCTGCCCCATTTCATGGCTTGGGCTCCGTTGCAGTCGTTGGTCGCGCCGCGCGGCTGAGAACCGTCCGCTCCCGGACTCTAACCAAGCTTGGTTAACGAAAATCGACGGGTGCCCGGGCGCGGCCGGGGCACTACAATCCGCGGCTCGGCCGGTGTCACGGGCCGGCCAAGCACGACGCGGGGAGGGGTTGACCGATGGGACAGTTCGGATTGGGCGCCAGCATCAGGCGCTCGGAAGACGAGCGCTTTCTGCGCGGCCGCAGCCGCTTCCTCGACGATCTCAACATCGCGGGCGCGGTCCATGCCGCCTTTCTCCGCTCGCCGCACGCCCACGCCGAGATTCGCGGCATCGAGACCGGTGCCGCGGCGGCGGCCCCGGGCGTGCGCGCCGTCTTCACCGGCGCCGAGCTCGAGGCAGACGGCGTCGGCGCGTTGCCCTGCGGCACCGATCAATTGATCGTGCTGCAGCGCAAGGACGGCTCGCCCGCGGTCTATCCGAGGCGGCCGCTCCTGGCGCAGGGGCGGGTCCGCCATGTCGGCGAGGCGGTCGCACTCGTGGTTGCCGACAGCGAGGCGCAAGCGCTCAATGCGCTCGAGGCGATCGCGGTGGAATACCGGGCGCTGCCGCTGGTCGTCGACACCGCCGCCGCGGCCGCGCCCGGCGCACCAGAGATTTGGCCCGAGGCGCCCGGCAACATCTCGTTCCATTGGGAGCATGGCGACCGGGCCGCGACCGACGCGGCCTTCGCCGAGGCCGCCCATGTCGTCGCGCTCGACCTCGTCAACAAGCGCGTCGTCATCAACCCGATCGAGACGCGCGGCGCCATCGGGCTCTACGACCCGACCGACGGGCGCTACACGCTCCACACCAACGGCCAACATGTTTACGAGACGCGCAGAATATCGGCCCATGTGCTCGGCATCGACGAAGCCGATCTGCGCGTGCTCTGCGATGACGTCGGCGGCGGCTTCGGCGTCAAATACGTCACCTATCCCGAGCAGCCACTGATGCTGTGGGCGGCGCGCAAGACCGGCTGCCCGGTCAAATGGATGAGCGGGCGCATGGAAGCCTTCCTCTGCGACGCCCACGCGCGCGACCACGTCAGCCAGGCCGAGCTTGCGTTGGACCGGGAAGGCCGTTTCCTGGCGATCCGCGTGACGACGGTAGCAAATCTCGGCGCCTACGCCTCGAGCCACGGCCCGGTCTGTGCGAGCATCCTCTACACCCAGTTGCTGATGGGTGGCTACACGATGCCGGCCTTTCATGCTGAGGTTCGCGGCGTCTTCAGCAACACCTGTTGCGTGGATGCCTACCGCGGTGCCGGGCAGCCCGAGTCGATATATTTGTTGGAGCGGATCGTGGACAAGGCAGCCCGCGAGCTCGGCCTAGCCGCCGACGAGCTGCGCCGGCGCAACTTCGTCGCGGCCGCGCGGATGCCTTATGCGACGCCGAGCGCCATCACCTACGACTCGGGCGATTTCGTGGGCAATCTGGACGATTGCCTGGCGCTTGCCGATTGGCCCGGCTTCGCCGAACGCCAGCAACAAAGCGAAGCCGTTGGGCGCCTGCGGGGCATCGGGCTGGCGAGCTATGTGGAAATGGCGGCCGCCGATCGGTTCGAGTCCACGGACGTCGCCTTCAACGCCAACGGCACGGTGACGGTCCATATCGGCACGATGTCGTCGGGGCAGGGCCACGAGACTACCTTTGCGCAGCTCCTGCACGAGGAGCTGGGCATCCCGTTCGAGCGCATCGTCATTGTCGAGGGCGATACCGACCGGCTGCCGCAGGGCGGCGGCTCCGGCGGCTCGCGCTCGGCCCAAATGGCGGGAGCCGTGATCCACGTCACGGCGGCCAAGATCCGCGACAAGGCCCGCGCCATCGCCGCCCACATGCTGGAGGCGGCCGAGAGCGATATCGACTTCCGCGATGGCGCGTTTGTCATCGTCGGCACCGACCGGGCGCTCGGCATCATGGATATCGCGGCCGCGGCCCGCGACCCGGCCAACCTGCCCGACGGCATGGCGCCCGGCCTCGACGAACGGGGTCAGGCTAACCTGCCGGAGGCGACCTTTCCCAACGGCTCCCACATCTGCGAGGTGGAGGTGGACCCCGAAACCGGCGCCGTCGCGATACTGCGCTATGCCGTGGTCAGCGACTTCGGCCGCGTGATCAATCCGTTGCTGCTGGAGGGGCAGGTGCATGGCGGCGTCGCGCAGGGCATCGGCCAGGCATTCCTGGAACGCACCGTCTACGATGCCGACGGCCAGCTTCTCTCGGGCTCGTTGATGGACTATTGCCTGCCACGGGCGGATGACCTGCCGTCGTTCGACTTCGACTACAATGAAGTTCCCTGCACCACCAACCCGCTCGGCGTGAAAGGCGCGGGCGAGGCCGGCACCGTCGGCTCGCTCGGCGCGGTGATTAACGCCATCGTCGATGCCTTGGCGCCACTCGGTGTGCGCCATATCGACATGCCGGCGACGCCCGAGCAGGTCTGGCGCGCGATCCGCGCCGCCAACGGCGCTGCCGCAAACTCAAAGGGTTGAAATCGAGGTTTCCGGCTCGTTTGCGTTCGCCGCGATCGATTCGAGGTCGTCCTCGGAGACCACCGTGTTGCGGCCATTGCGCTTGGCCAGCAGCAGGGCTTCTTCGGCGCGCAGGACCAGCGTGTCCAGCGCCTCGCCCGGATGATATTGCGCCACCCCGAACGACAAGGTGACCGAGCCGAAGCTCTCGCCGCTGGTGCGATTGACGATGCGCTTTTTCGACAGCGTGCGGCACAAGCGGTCGGCCGTGGCGATGGCGTCGTCGAGCCGCGTCTTCGGCAGGATGATGGCGAACTCCTCGCCACCGAAGCGGGCGGGGGTATCGCGCTCCTTGAGACCTTCCTCCAGGGTATGGGCGACGATCTTCAAGACCTCGTCACCGATACGGCGGCCAAACTTGTCGTTGAAGTGTTTGAAGTTGTCGATATCGGTGAGAACCACGCTGACCGGATGACCGGTATCCTGCGCGCTCGCCACGGTCTCGCGCAGCCGCAAATCGAAATAGGTCCGGTTCGCGATATTGGTGAGCGCGTCGGTCGTCGCGGCCCGGCTGATATCGACGATTTGTTGCTTGAGGCCGTCGATGCGGCCCGAGGAGTCCTCGAGACGGGCCTCCAAAAGCTTGCCTTTCTGCACCATCTGGTGGGTTTCGGACAAAATGCCGTAAACCAGGCTGCGCACCTGAGCCGCGTTGGCGCCTTCGGATAGCTGTCCCGAGACGGCGGCCAGGGAATCGGCGTAGCTGGAGGCGTCGCTTTGCGCGTCTTCGAGGTTTTCCAGCACGTCGCTGACGGTCAGCTGGATCTGATCGGTCGCTGCCGTGATCTCCATGCCGTGCGTATCGAAGGTGAAATAGCGCGCATAAAGCTCTTCGTTGCGCTCGGCGGTAAATTTCGCCTGCTCGCCGATCAGCGTGTCGATCGCCTCGGTCAGATCGGCCCGCATGCCGGCAAAATAGGCGTACCACACGGTGAAATTGGTGGGGTTCGCGGGGACGCCGAGCTTGCGCATCATGTCGCGGGCGGACTGCGCGAAATCGTCGGCTTGTTCAACGGATTCCAGATAGGGCATTGGCTGGTCGTCGCTACTTAGTTGATGACAACGACAATATGTTCGGTCGGGTTCGACGTGCGGCCCATCTGCCCCTTCGGTCCAGGCACACGAATTCCCTCGATGATTTTCGTGAATAATCGTTAGCAAACCATTACCGGATGCCCCCACCGTGGCGCGGGGCGATCGGCCAAAAGAGGCCCTTGGCCAGCCTGTTTCGGATAGTCTGCCGGGCCGGCTGGTTTGCGCGGGCCCAAGCGAGGTGGACAATGACGGTGGATAAGGGCATGGACGGGGCGGTGGCCGTGGTGACCGGCGGCGCCGGCGGGCTCGGCACCGCGATTTGCCGCCACCTGGCGCAGGCGGGCGCGCGGCTGGTGATCGGCTATCGCGGCAGCGAGGACGCGGCCCACGGGCTCGCCGCCGCGCTTCCCGGCAGCGATCACGTGGCCCGGCGCGCCGCGGTGGAGGACAGCGCCGGCTTGGCCGTGCTCGCCACCGAGGTCGCCGAGCGGTATGGGCGCCTCGATCTGCTGGTCAACAACGCCGGCATCACCCGCTTCGTGCCGCATCATGATCTGGAGGCGCTCGACGACGCGCTTATCGACGAGATTTTCCGCACCAACTGGCGCGGCGCCTTCGCCTGCGTTCGTGCCTTTCGGCCGTTGCTGGAGGCCGGCGACGGCGGGCTGGTGATCAATATTTCCTCGATCGCCGGCGTCACCGCGATCGGCAGCAACATCGCCTACTGCGCCTCCAAGGCCGCCATGAACACGATGACCATGTCGTTGGCCCGGGCGCTCGCGCCCAAGATCAGGGTGGTCTCGCTCTCGCCCGGGCTGGCCGAGACCGACTTCGTCAAGGGGCTCGACCCGGACTGGTGGGTGGAGCAGACTCGCAAGACGCCGCTGCGCCGCCTGGCGACACCCGACGACGTCGCCGCCGCGGTGCTCGCGCTCGCCACCACGATGACCTTCACCAACGGTTGCATCGTGCCGGTCGATGGCGGCCGCCCGCTGACCTGAGCAACTTAATCTTGAATTTTTCTAAAGCGGCCAGACCACAAGAATGAGGGGCACCGAAACGGCGACGATGATGATCTCGAGCGGCAGCCCCATGCGCCAGTAATCGCCGAAGCGATAGCCGCCGGGGCCCATCACCAGCGTGTTGTTCTGATGGCCGATCGGCGTCAGAAACGCACACGACGCGCCGATCGCCACGGCCATCAGGAAGGCATCCGGGTTGACCTGCAAGCGGCTCGCCAGGCCGACCCCGATCGGCGCCATGATCACTGCCGTGGCCGCGTTGTTGACGATGTCGGAGAGGGTCATGGTGACGACGAGCAGCACCACCAGCACCACCACGGGCGACAAGCCGTCGCCGACGCCGAGGATCGCGTCGGTGATCAGCTCGGTCGTGCCGGTGGTCTGTAGCGCGCCACCGATCGGAATCATCGAGCCCAGCAGCACGATCACCGGCCAATTGATGCTGTCATAGGCCTCGCGCAGCGAGCTGACGTTGAGGAACAGCATGGCCATGGCGGCGAGGCCGAGGGCGATGGGCGGCGAGATCAGCCCGGCCGACGTGCAGGCGATGGCCGCGACAAAGACCGCCGCCGAGAGCCAGGCGCGCTGCGGCCGCCCAAGCTGAACGCCGCGTTCGGCAAGCGGCAGGCAGCCCAGCGCGGCCAGGGTGGCGGGAAACTGATCCGCCGGCCCCTGGAGCAGGAGCACGTCGCCGGCGCGCAAACGCATGGTGCGCAGCCGGCTGCGGATCGGGCTGCCCTGGCGCGAGACGCCCAACAAATTGACGCCGTAGCGGAGGTGCAGCTTGAGCCCGGCCGGGGTGCGGTTCTCGATCATGCCGGCCGG
>JAUVWK010000207.1 GCA_030604165.1 Alphaproteobacteria bacterium
GAACTCGCGCCCCGGAAAGGCGGGCGACTTTTCCGCTCTCGTCACATTCACTACTCCGGCACGGCGCTGGCGCGTTCGCCCTGCCCACTCTCGCCACAAGAAGTCACGAATTCCTTAATGGCAGCAGCCCCTTATCACACCTTTGCCCGAACCGCACAGTAAAATCACCTAGCCCTCGTCGGCGGGCGCCAGTTCCGTGAGCACGCGCCGGGCCAACGGCACGGTGATCCGGCGGCGCTCGGCCAAGGCGGCGCCGTCGAGGGCCGCCGCCAGGGCCCGTGCGCCGGCGAACGAGCGCTCCATCCGGGCCAGCACGAAGGCGATCACGTCGGGGCCGACGCGCAGCTGACGATCGGCGAACAGCTTGACCAGCACGGCGCCGAGCAGCGCGTCGTCAGGCGGGCGCAGCGCCACCGCCGGCATGGCCCGCAAGCGAGACATAAGGTCCGGCAGCGCGATCCGCCAATGGGCGGGCGGCGTCACGCCGGTAAATAGGATATGACCGCCGAACTCGCCGGCAAGATTATAGAGATGCAGCAACGCGCGCTCCTCGAGCGCTTCGCCGCCGCCAATATCCTCGATCACGCAGCCGCGCGCCGCCGCGGGCATGGCCGCCGGATCGTAACCGCCGAGGCTGCCGGCCGTGAGCCGGACCGCGCCGGAACGGGCGCGCCAAACTTCCGCGAGGTGCGATTTACCGCACCCCGGCGGGCCGTACAGCGCCAGTCCCTGCGTCGGCCAGTGCGGCCAGCGGTCGAGCCAGCGCACCGCCTCTTCGTTGCAGGTGGCGACCAGAAAATCTTCGCGGCCGAACGCCGGCCGATGACCCAGATCGAGGACCATTTGCACCGCCGCCTTGGCGCCGGGCGCGGTCGCCGCAGGGCTCACGGATCGTCGCTCACGGGCTGTCGGGCGGCTCGCCGGCCGCCCCCTGCTCCGCCGACGCCGGCGTCGCTTCCGCGGCGTCGCCTTGATAGATGGGACTTTCAAGATATTGCTGAATACCGAAGCGGATCAGCACGCCGATCAGGGCCGCGACCGGCAGCGAGACGATCATGCCGACGAAGCCGAACAAGGAGCCGCCCGCAAGCACCGCGAAGATCACCCAGACCGGGTGCAGCCGCACGCGGCCGCCGACCAACTTGGGCGTTAGGATCATGCCCTCGGCGATCTGGCCGACGACGAAAATGCCCGCCACGACGGCAACCCGCCACGGCTCGTCGAATTGCAGCAGTGCGAGGCCGACGCAAACCACGAGGCCGCCCATCGATCCCACATAGGGCACGAACGAAACCAAGCCGGCCGCGAGCCCGATGGCGAGCCCGAATTGGAGGCCGGCGATGCTCAGCGTGATGGCATAGAACGCGGCGAGAATGACGCAGACCATGCCGGTGCCCCGCACGAAACCGGCCAGGGTATGGTCCATGATCCGCGCCTGCTCGCGGATCGCGGGCGCGGAGGCGCGCGGCAACCAGCCATTGATACGCCCGACAATCTTGTCCCAATCGCGGATCAGGTAGAAGGTGACCACCGGGGTGATAAAGACCAGCGCCAGAAAATTGACCAGCGCCATGCCGCCGGCCCAGACATCGCCCAACAAATTGATCACGAACTGCACGGCGCGCTCGGAAAACTTGCCGATGACGCCTTCCACGCGATCGACCTGGTCGGGTTGCAGCTCGGTGATCCAGCGCTCGATCATCGGCTGGGTCCAGCTTCGCGCCGCCTCGAAATAGGCCGGCAGGCTGGTCAACAAATCGACCACCTGACCCTGCAGCAGCGGCACCACGAAGACCAGAAAGAGCACCACGACGGCCATGAATCCGAGCGTGATGAGGCTCGTCGCGAGCGTGCGAGAGCACCCCCAGGCCTCCAGCCGATCGGCGATGGGATCGAGAAAATAGGCGACCGCGGCACCGGCCACGAACGGCAGCAGGATGCTGCGAAAAACCACGAGACAGACGATCACCACGGCAAGAAAGCCGAGCCAGACACCGACATACGTCCGGGCGTTCATGGCCACGGATTAAAACCCTTCCTGCGCTTGGCCCGGCGCCGCGCCGTCCGCGGGCGGCGCGATCGAGCGTAGGAACCAGCCTTCGGCTTCGAAGCTGAGGCCGAGATCGACTTGCTCCAACGCGAGCGCCAATTGCTCGGCTTCTCCGAGATATTTGAGCCCGACGACCGCGCGCCGGCGCGACAGCGCGTTGAGCTCGAGACCCACGATAATGGGAAGCTCGATCAGTTGCCCACGCATGGCGATCCAATCCCCGAGCCGGCGCAGCGGAACCACGATGCGCAGCACATTCTCGCGGTCGAAGCGCAGTTGATTGGCCGCCTTCCAGCCTTCCTCCAGGCGCCGCACGACACGATCCGTCGCCGTCGCCAGGAGCGCGTTCAGGGTCTCGCCCGGTTGGCCGTCCACCACTTCCACCGCGGTCTGCTCACCGGCCGTGCCGAGGCGGCGCAAGGTGATCGTCGCTGTCGGCCCCTGGGTCTCCGTCGCCTCGCCCGGCTCGGTCTGGCCGGCCTCGCCGCCGCTCGACCCGAGGGACAAGCGCCCACGCACCGAGACGGTCGCAACGACAACCTCCGTCGTGCCATAGCGCTCGGCAAGCGCCGTCAGCGCCTTGCGGTCGGGCGCCGCCGCCAGGCTCGCGTTCAGCCCATTGATATCGACCAGGTCGCCAAGCGGGATAATCAGCGGCACCAGGCTGTCCTCGATCGGGCGCTCGGCCCAGGCCACCCGCCACAAGTTGGACTCGGCCCATAACACGACCTCGCTCCCGGTCTGGAACAAGGGCACCAGGACGACCGGCTTACTGAGTGTTTCGGCAAACCGCACGCCATGTCCGCGCAGCAATAGGCGAAAGGTCGCCGAATTAAACTCAACTTTCAGTATCGCCCTATAACGAGTTGCCGATACTTTCTCATTTGTGATTTCAAATCCGCCGATCAAGTCCGCGAGCTGGGCCGAGGTCGGCACCGGCAGCTTGTCCCGGTCCACGGCCAGCGCCAAGCGCCGCATGAGTTGCGCGAACGCTGCGTTTTGGCCCTGCGCCAACGCCACCGAGCGGGCCTCGGCCGAGGAGGAGGCCGAAGCGTCGACCGCCACGCCACGCACCGTGAATATATCGCGCGTCTGGGCCGCCGCCGGGCCGCAATAGAGGGCCAAAAGACCGCCCAACAGCAGCGCGCCGAACCCTGCATGGCGCGCGCCCACGGCTGCGCCAAGGCGCAACCTACGAGCGCTGGAACGCCAGCGCCAGATGCGCGGAAGAACCATTACAAAGCGTCCCAAATTCAGTATGGTCTGAGCGCAAGCGCCTTGGACGGGCCGGCCGCCCGAACGCCATCTCATTGCGGGCGCACCTTAGCACGAGCGAGGCCGCCATAAAAAGCCAGACCTACAAGGACGCCGGCGTCGACATCCGCGCCGGCAACGCCTTGGTCGACGCGATTCGGCCGCTGGCGAAGGCCACCGCGCGCGCCGGCGCCGACCCCGACCTCGGCGGTTTCGGCGGGCTCTTCGATCCGGCGGCCGCGGGCTTCCGCGACCCGATCCTGGTCTCGGGAACGGACGGGGTCGGCACCAAGCTGCTTGTGGCCATCGCCGTCGGCCGCCACGATTCCATCGGCATCGATCTGGTCGCCATGTGCGCCAACGACGTCTTGGCACAAGGCGCTGAACCGCTGTTTTTCCTCGATTATTTTGCCACGGGCCGGTTGGATCCGGAAGTGGCGAAAAGCGTCGTCAAGGGCGTCGCCGAGGGCTGCCGCCAAGCCGGTTGCGCCTTGATCGGCGGCGAGACCGCCGAGACACCGGGCCTGTACGAGCCCGGTCATTACGACCTCGCCGGCTTTTGCGTCGGCGCCGTCGAGCGCGGCAGGCTGCTGCCAAGCGCGACCGTGGCCGCGGGCGACGTGGTGCTGGGGCTGCCGTCTAGCGGGCTCCACGCCAACGGCTTTTCGCTCGTGCGCCGGATCGTCGAAGCCCAGCGATTGCGCTATGGCGACCCCGCCCCGTTTGCCGCCGAGCGCAGCTTGGGCGACGCCCTGCTGGAGCCCACGCGGATCTATGTGGCGAGCTGCCGCGAGGCCCTCGAAGCGGGCGACGAGATCAAGGCGCTGGCCCACATCACGGGCGGCGGGTTGCTGGAAAACCTGCCGCGCGTGCTGCCGCCCGGGCTCGCGATCGAGCTCGACGCCACCACCTGGAGCCTGCCGCCCGTCTTTCGCTGGCTCGCCGAGGCCGGTCCGATCGAGCCTTCCGAGCTCGCCCGAACCTTCAATTGCGGCATCGGCATGGCCGCCGTGGTCGCCGGCGCGGCGGCCGACGCGGTGGCGCGACGCCTGACCGGCGCCCGGGCCATTGGCCGCGTCGTCGCGGCAGCCGACGAGGCGCCGCGCACGCGCATCCTCAACCTGGAGACCGCATGGCGAAGCTGAAGGCCGCGGTCTTGCTCTCGGGCAGCGGCACCAATCTGCAAGCCCTGATCGACGCCAGCGCGCGTCCCGGCTACGGCGCCGAGATCGTCACCGTGATCGCCAACCGGCCGGACGCCTACGGCCTGGTCCGCGCGCAAAACGCGGGCCTACCGACGGACGTGGTGCGCCACCGGGAGTTCGCCGAGCGGGCTTCATTCGAGGCGGCGCTGCACGAGGCGCTTACCGCGCGCGGCGCCGAGCTCGTCTGCCTGGCGGGCTTTATGCGCGTGCTCACCGCGTGGTTCGTCGAGCGCTGGATGAACCGGCTGATCAACATCCACCCCTCCTTGCTGCCGGTTTTCAAGGGCCTGGAGGTGCACGAGCGGGTGATCGCCGCCGGGGTGCGCTTCACCGGCTGCACCGTGCATTACGTACGCACCGACGTCGACGCCGGCCCGATCATCGTGCAAGGCGCCGTGCCGGTGCATGGCGACGACACGCCGCAAACGCTACAGGCGCGTGTGCTCGAGGCGGAGCACCGCTGCTATCCGCTCGCCGTCGATTTGATCGCCAAGCAGCGAGTTCGCGTCGTCGGCGATTTGGTGCAGATCGACGGCGCGCCGCCGCCCACCGGGCACCTGATCAATCCTGATCCGGATCGGGCGACCTCTTGAGCCTAAGAAACAAAGCCCGGAGACGAAGCTCCGGGCTGTATTTTCAGCTCACGAATAGATCGTTACGAGGCTGACTTCATGCACTGCCCGACCACGTCGTCGAGCCGCTTCTGGAGCGGGGCAATGGCCTCGCCGGCCGCCTTGGCGGCCAGTTCGGAAATCTCGTTGGTCTCGGCCACGTAGCGGTCAAACGCCTCGCGGCTGAAATCGGCCTGTGCCTCGGCCGCATCCTGGACGGTGCGGCAATCCATCACCGCCTTCGCCGCCTCGGCGCCCTGCTCCACCGAATGCTGGGTGAAGTTCAGCCACTTCTGGCTGATCTTGCCATAGCTCTTGGCCGCAATGCTGGAGGCCTTCAGGAAAGCGTCCATATTGTCGCGGCCGATCTCGGCCCAGGCGCCGAACGGGCCCTCGGCCCAGGCCTGGGTGAAGCTGGTATCGCCATTCTTAGTGCGTTGATTCACCATGATTTTCCTACCTTTTCGTCTGACACGAGGCAGCGAGCCGATGGCCC
>JAUVWK010000485.1 GCA_030604165.1 Alphaproteobacteria bacterium
CGCGCCCTTTTCGGCCGCCTGGTCGAGGATGGTCGCGAGCTGCTCCGGGCTCTTGCCGGCGCAGAGTACTGCTTCGTCGAAGCCGAGCCGGTCGCGCCGCTCGAAGTCGAGCTTGACGTCGCGTGCACTCATGCCGGCGCGGCTTCGCTGGGCGCGCTCTCGTCGGCAGGGCGCAAGAAGGCGCTGCCCATCCGGTAGGGGGCGAAGGCCACGGGCCGCTCCAGCCCGGCGCGGCGCGCCATGGCGTCGATGGTCGCCCGTAGCCCATCGCGCGCGGCTGCGTCGAGGCGATCGAGGCACGCCGCGTCGAGCTCGATCACGATGCCGCCGCGCCGCACGCGGCAGCGCACCGTATCGGGCGCCAGTGCCTCCCGCACCAGCAGCTCGATATCGTTCACCAGGGCGAGCATATCGGCCTCGATGCGGATGCCGGTCTCGATGCGGCTGGAAAGGCACGGCGCCGCCGGCAACTCGGCCAGGTCGTCGAGGCCGAGGCGAGCCGCCATGGCGCGCACGGCGGCCTTGTCGATGTTGGCTTCGACGAAGGGGTGGCGCACGCGGTGCGCGCGCGCCGCCTCCAGCCCGGGCCGGTAGTCGCCGAGGTCGTCAATGTTGGTGCCCGAGAGGACCGTGGCCTCGGTGCGTGCCGCGACCGTGCCATAGAGGTTGGTTTTGCAATAGAAGCAGCGATTGGCGGGGTTCTTGCGGTAGCTCGGGTCGTCGAACTCGCCGGCGTCGATCACCTGCAGGCGCCAGCCCTCGCGCGCGGCGTAGTCGCGCACCCGGGCGGTGGCCTGCCCTGGCACGGCCGGTGAGACGGCGTGGAACATCCGCGTGGCGCCGTTCAGACGCCGGTGGGCGACGACGGCGAGGGTCATGCTGTCGACGCCGCCGCTGACCGCGACCGCCGCGGGGCCGATCGCGTCGAGCACCGCTTGCAAGGCGCGGAGCGTGGCGTCGGTTGGGCTAGTCATCGTCAGGCTCTCGGCCGAGCGCCGTGTCTTCGGCCGCCTGGCGCCGCCGCGCGCGCGCGGCGTGCCCGCCCGGCGCTTCCGCCACGTCGTCGATCTCGGCCTTGGCGGTGGTCGTGCCGTCGGGCCGCCGCGCCAGCTTGACCCGCACCGGCGCGGCGCCGGCGGGGCGCGCGATCTCGCGCCGCAGCACGCTGCGTTGCATGACATTCCAGCGCAGCCCGATGGTCGTGGTCTCGGCGAAGCAGGCGGCCAGGACGGCGTCGAGCGCGCGCGGCTTCGCGAGCAGCCGGATTTGCGCGGTCAGCCGACCCTTCTTGCCATAACCGACCGATTGCAGCACGTCGAGCACGCCGGCCGCCGCGCGCAGCCGCTCGAGCGCCACGGCAAGGTCTTCCGGCGATTGATCGTCGACATCGAACTCGATCACCGCGACATCCTCGTGGGCCACCGCTGCTGTCGCCGCCGCCGCCACGGGTTCGAAGTCGAGGATGCGCAGCACATTGCTGATTTCGGCAAACCGCCTGGCGCCGAAGCCGATGCCGCAGGCGCGCAGCCGTTGCGCCCGCCCGGTCGGGCGAAAACTCGGTTCCAGATGACGCAGCAGCGCGGCCCCGGTCGGCGTCACCCGCTCGCCGTCGAGCCCGTCGTCGTGCACCACGAAACCCTTGAGCAGCTCGACCACGGCGGGCGCCGGCACGGGCAGCGTGCCGTGGGCGCTCTTGACCCGGCCGGCGCCGAGCGGCAGCGCGCCCGTGGACCAGCGCGCCGGGCCGACGTGCTCGATCAGATGGGCCGCGCCGACCACGTCGGCGATCGAATCCCAGGCGCCGACCTCGTGAAAGCCGACCTCCTGCCAGGGCACGCCATGCACCTTGCCTTCGACCTCGGCGAGCCGGCTGAAGATCGCCACGGCGCGTTCGCGCACCGGCGCGGCGAGATCCGAGCCCTCGAGGCGCGCGCGCAAATCCTTGAACGGCACGTGCTCGGCGTCGTCGCCCTCGGGCGGCGCCTGCACCAGAAAGCGCGTTCCCGCCAGCGTGTCGTCGTTGTGCGGCTCGACCTTGAGCGCCACCGATTGGGGCAGGCCAGCAGCGCGAATCGACTCTATGGCGCCGTCCGCCAGCTCCGGCCAGGCGTCGAGCATGGCGGCGACGAACATATCGCCCGCGATGCCGCCGACCGGATCGAGATGAAGCTGCCGCTCCGCCGCTGTCGTGGTCGCCCTCGCCATCGCCTCAAACGCCCTCGCGCTCGCTGTTCCGCGTTTCCCTGAACGATCTTACGCCCTCAGCGAAGGCGGCGGAACCGGGCGGCCGGCGTTAGATGTCCCGGTCGCGCTCATCGATTCTCCGTTTTGGAAAAATACCGCCGCAGGACTCCGCTCGCCAACCATGGGCAGATGTTGAATTCAGGCGGCGTCGGTGGACGCGAAGCTGGTAATCTGCGCGGAACGGTGCAGTGCGGTGGTGGACGAATTGGTCCGCGCGCCGGGGCAGGAGGGTGCCGTCAACCGGGAGAGAACATCCATGAGCGCTGGCATTTCGGAATTGTGCAACAGCCACGACGCCCTCGGCCTGGGCGCGCTGGTGCGGGCGGGCGAGATCGGCCCGAGCGAGCTGGTCGAAGAGGCGATCCGCCGGATCGAGGCGCTCAATCCCCGGCTCAACGCGGTCTGCTACAAGGCCTATGACTATGGCCGCGCGGCCGCCGCCGACCCGGCCCTGCCGGACGGCCCGTTCAAGGGCGTGCCGTTCCTACAAAAAGAATTGGCGACGCTGTGGGAGGGCATTCCGACCACCAACGCCTGCGCCTATTTCAAGGATTTCGTGGCGCCCAACGACATGGAGGTGATCCGCCGCATCAAGCGGGCGGGCTTCGTGCTGGTCGGCAAGTCCAACGCGCCGGAATATGGCTGGGCGCTCGCCACCGAGCCCAAGA
>JAUVWK010000014.1 GCA_030604165.1 Alphaproteobacteria bacterium
CGAAGTTGGGGTCGAGCACCACCGGTATCCAGGCGGCCGGATCGGGGCCCAAGTCGCCGAGCCCGCTCAAGGGCAGGGTCTCGGGCTGCGCCAGAACCCAGAGATGGCCACCGCTCCAGAAAAGCGCACTGGCGACACCGAACCAGAGCACCAGCGCCGGCGAATAGGTCAACACCACGCTGCCCATGAGCACGAAGACATAGAGAAAGTTTTCCCAGTGCAGCAGCAGAGCCGGCGGCAACGCATAGGCTGCTAAGGGGTTCGGCACGACGAGGATAAAGGTCAGCAGGCAGATATCTAGAAGCGAGGCGCTGTATTTGTGCCAAGGCCGCGAGAGGCGCGATTCGGCGAGCCGCCAATGGGCCACGCCGAGCAAGGCGAAGACGAACATGATCGCCAGGAAATAGCCGACCGTGGCGGCGCCCGAGTCCCAGTTTTGCAGCGTCACCCAAATGGCGATGACACCGAGCGCGTCGAGCCGGGCGTGGGTCGCCAGGCGAATGCCGCGGCGCTCCTCCTTCGCGAACGCGGCCTCGATCCGCGCCTGCGGCGTCGCGCGCCGGATCGGCACCCGAGGGTCGGCTGTCGATGGACCGAGAGCGAGGGCCTGTTCCGCCATGATGCGCCCTTTCGCGGAGCTCGTGTGAGGCCTGACGCCGCGAGAATAGGCCGGGCGGAGCCGCGCGGCAAAGGCGGGCTGGGCTTGGCCGCTAGATCACCCCCTGCTCCTGCAGTGCCGCGATCTCCGCGTCGGAGAGGCCGAGCTCGCCGCCATAGACCTCCCGGTTGGCGTTGCCGAGCGGCGGTCCGAGGCTGGCGATGCGCCCCGGCGTGGCCGAGAGCCGCGGCAGCACGTTGGGCACCGCCACCTCTTCGCCGGTTTCAGGCTCAGTCATGCCGACGATGGTTTGGCGCGCCTTATATTGCGGATCCGCAAAGGTTTCGGCGATGGAATAGATCGGCGCGATCGGCACGTCGCCGGCGACGCATTTCTCCATCAGCTGCGTGCGCGGCATGGAGAGCGTGAAGGCGCTGACCAGGCCATCGACGTCGTCGCGGTTCTCGACCCGCTTGGCCGCCGTGCGGTAGCGCGCGTCGTCGGCGAGCGCGGGCCGGCCCAGAACCTCGGCCATGCGCGCCCACATCTTGTCGCTGGTGCAGGCGATGGCGACCCACTCGCCGTCGCCGCACTCGAAATGACCGTGCGGGCAGACATTGGCGGTGCCGAGGCCGAGCCGGGGGCGGACGAAGCCGGTGGCGGCGTAAAGCGGCGCCATCTCGTCGAGCACGCGGAAGATGGATTCGTAAAGCGCGACGTCGATCTCCTGACCCTTGCCGGTCGCCGCCCGCGCGCGCAGCGCCAGCAAGACGCCGACCGCGCCGTAGAGGCCCGAGATGTAGTCGGCGAGCGAGGTCGAGCCCGGCGTCAGCGGCGGCCCGCCCGGCATGCCGGTGAGATAGCTGAGCCCGCCGAAGGCGTGGGCGATGCGGGCGAAGCCGGGCCGGTCCTTGTAAGGCCCGTCTTGGCCATAGCCCGAGATGCGCAACAAGACCAGCCCGGGATTGAGCGCGCTGAGCACGTCGTAGCCGAGGCCCCATTTCTCCAGCGTGCCGGGGCGGAAGTTCTCGCACGCCGCGTCGGCGTTGGCGATCAAGCGCTTGAACAGGGCGGCGCCGTCGGGCTTGCGCAAATCGAGCGTGATCGACTTCTTGTTGCGTTGCTCCGAGAGCCAACAGTAGCCGTCGCCGCGCCGGCTCGGCGTGCCGAAGGCGCGCAAGGGGTCGCCGTGCCCGGGCTGCTCCACCTTGATCACCTCGGCGCCGAATTCGCTCAGGATGGCGGCGGTAAACGGGCCCGCGATAAAGGTCGCGAGATCGAGCACCCGAATGCCGGCGAGCGGCAAGCCGGTCGCGTTGTCTTTGCGGTCGCTCATGGGCGCGCATGAAAGCCGGTCTTTCGGTTGCCTGTCAATCGGCCGGCTTGGCGGCCGTCCCGGCGTTCGACGTGGGGTGTTGTATGGGCGAAGCAATAGGCTAACATCGGATTGAGATTTTCTGGCATGCCAAGTCGGGCCCGGTGCGCCGGTCGGCGCGCCGGGCGAGACGAACAAGAGGCGGGAGGAACGGACTCATGTCATTGCTGATCAAGGGCGGCACGGTCGTCACGGCCGACGAGACCTATCGGGCCGACGTCTATTGCGCCGACGGCAAGATTCAGGCGATCGGCGAAAACCTCGACGTGCCCGCGGGCGCGGCGACGGCGGACGCCGACGAAGCCTACGTGATGCCGGGCGGCATCGACCCTCACACCCACATGGAACTGCCGTTCATGGCCACGGTGACGAGCGACGATTTCTTCACCGGCCCGTGCGCGGGGCTGGCCGGTGGCACCACCATGATTATCGACTTCGTGATTCCGGCGCCGGACGAGCGGCCGTTGGACGCCTACATGACGTGGCGCGAACGGGCGACCAAGGCGCCGAGCGACTATTCGTTCCATGTCGCGATCACCAATTGGAACGAGCAGATCCACGAGGATATGGGGATTCTGACCCGCGAGCATGGAGTCAACAGTTTCAAGCACTTCATGGCCTACAAGGGCGCCATCATGCTCAACGACGAGGCCCTGCTCAACAGCTTCGACCGCTGCCAGGAGCTCGGCGCGTTGTGCACGGTGCACGCGGAGAATGGCGAGCTGGTTTATTACATGCAGCAGAAGCTGCTGGCGATGGGCATCACCGGGCCGGAAGGCCACGCCCAGTCGCGCCCGCCCGCGGTCGAGGGCGAGGCCACCAACCGGGCGATCCGCATCGCCCAGGCGGTGGACGCGCCGATCTATATCGTGCACGTCTCGTGCAAGGAGTCGCTCGCCGCGATCGTGCGGGCGCGGAGCGAGGGGTTGCCGGTGTTCGGCGAGTGCCTGGCGCAGCATCTCATGATCGACGAGGCGACCCATTATCTGCCCGATTTCGCCGCCGCGGCGGCGCATGTGATGAGCCCGCCGTTCCGCACCAAGGAGCATCGCGAGGCGCTCTGGCAGGGGTTGCAGGCCGGCAGCCTGCAAACCACGGCGACCGATCACTGCGCCTTCTGCGCGCCGCAAAAGGCCCTCGGCAAGGACGATTTCAGCATGATCCCGAACGGCTGCGGCGGTATCGAGGACCGCCTCTCGGTGCTGTGGGATCAGGGCGTGCGCACCGGCAAGCTGACGCCGAACGACTTCGTGCGGATAACCTCGACGGCGACGGCGCAGATCTTCAACGTCTATCCCCGCAAGGGCGCGATCAAGGTCGGCTCCGACGCCGATATCGTGATCTTCGACCCCAACGCCTCGCGCACGATCTCGTACAAGACCCACCATCAGGCCATGGACTTCAATCTCTACGAGGGCATGACCGTCACCGGCATCGCCCGCAACACCATCAGCCAGGGCAAGGTGCTGTGGGACGGCAACGACTTTCTGGTGGAGAAGGGCGTCGGCCGTTATGTCGACCGGCCCACCTTCTCGCCGGTGTTCGAGGCGGTGAAGACGGCCAAGGCTTTGCGGGAGCCGCGCAAGGTGGAGCGCGCGGCGGCGGCCGAATAACGCGCGGCATAGCGCGAGCCGGAAGGGGGGCCGTGGCCGCGGAGAGCAAGAACATCCCCGGTGTCATCGCCCCGCCGCCGCTGCTCTATCTCGGGTTTTTGGCGCTTGGGGTCGGCCTGAATTTCGCCTGGCCGTCGGGCGCGGTCCCCGGCCTCGTGCAGGCGCCGCTCGGGGGCGCGATGATCGCCCTCGGCTTCGCCGTGATCGGCGTGGCGTTTCGCCAGTTCCGCAAGGCCAAGACCAATATCGAGCCCTACAAGGAAACCACCGCTCTGGTCACGGGCGGGCTGTTCCGGCTCTCCCGCAACCCGATTTATGTAGCCATGAGCCTGATTTATGCGGGCCTCGGCATCCTGCTCGACAACCTTTGGATCCTCGGTTTGCTCGCGCCGCTCTTCGTCGTCATCCGCTATGGCGTGATCGCCCGCGAGGAGCGTTACCTGGAGGGCAAGTTCGCCGAGTCTTACCAGCGCTATCGGGCCACGGTGCGCCGCTGGCTGTAGCGCGGCTTTCGTTTAATCGCTGGCCGGCCCCGCTTCGACCGGGAGCCCCGCGGCCTTCCATTCGGGGTAGCCGTCGTCGAGCCGGCGGGCCTCGAAGCCGCGTTTTCTGAGCAATGCCACGGCCTCGAAGGAGAGGACACAATAGGGCCCGCGGCAATAGGCGATCACTTCCTGGCCCGCTGGAATATCGCCTAGCCTCTCCCCGAGTTCCTTCACCGTGATGTTGAGCGCCCCTGGCACATGGCCGGCTGCGAACTCCTCGGGCGGCCGCACATCGAGGATCGTCACCAAACCGTCCTGCATACGCGCCACCAGCTCTTCGCGCGACAGGGCCTCGAGGCTGTCGCGTTCGCGGAAATACCCCGACACGACGCGGTCCACCTCGGCCAAGTTGCGCTCGGCGATGCGCCTGAGCGATGCGATGAGCTTCACCACTTCGTCATCGGCAAGCCGGTAGAAGACGTGCTTGCCGTCTTTTCTGGCGTCGACCAGGCCGGCGCGCCGCAGCTGCTGCAGGTGCTGCGAGACATTGCCGAAGGTCAGCCGGGACAGCCGGGTCAGCGCTTCGACGCTGCGCTCATCCTGTGCCAGAAGCTCCAGAAGCTCTAGCCTATGGCCGTTGCCCAGCGCTTTGGCAACGGTGGCGAAGGTGTTGAAAAGCCTGCGTTTCGGGTCGTCGGTCATGCCGTGCTTGACTTTCTGGCGACAACATTCTATTATTCAATAGAATAATAAATTATTCCTTCTGAAAGTCAAGGCGCGTGCCCTCGGGAGTCTCACACAACCCAATGGCTCGATCCATCTCTTGTTTGCCCGACACGTATCGTAGGTGCATGGCTGGTTGGCCAAGGGGCGGCGCCGTAAATTGGCGGGTGCAGGGCCTGCCGGTGGAAATCTCACCAACGGAGGTGCAGGGATGATCTTCAAACCGTTCTACGCGTTCGAGACCGGATGCGCGAGTTACGTGTTCGGCTGCGGCAGCTTGGCCAAATGCGCCGTGGTCGATCCTTTGGAGCGCACCGTGGACGAGTACATCGCGTTCGCCGAGGCCAAGGAGATGCGCATCACCCACGTGCTCGAGACCCATGTCCACGCCGACCATCGCTCGGGTGGGCGCGCGCTCGCCGAGCGGACGGGTGCGTCCTATTGCCTGCACCGTTCGGCAAAGGTCGGTTTCCCGTTCGAGCCGCTCGAGGACGGGCAGGATATTGAGTTAGGCAACACGCGTGTGACGGTGCTCCACACACCAGGTCACACGCCGGAGAGTGTCTGCTATGTCGTCGCGGACCTGCGGCGGGGGCCCGAACCGTGGTTTGTACTCACGGGAGACACCCTCTTCGTCGGTGCGGTCGGCCGGCCCGACCTCCCTGGCCACGCCAGAGAGAACGCCGCTCGGCTGTACGACAGCCTCCATCGGAAGGTGCTCACGCTGCCTGAAACGCTGGAGGTCTATCCCGGCCATTTCTCGGGCTCGGTCTGTGGGGCCGGCATGAGTGGCAAGCCGTCCACCACGTTGGCTTTCGAGAATCGCTTCAATCCGTTGCTTGGCCTGGACCGTGACGCGTTCGTCGAGGCGATCGCGGATGTCCCGCCCAAGCCGGCCGACATGAACGCCATTATCCAGTTCAATCAGGGCCGAAATCTAAATGAGACAGCCTAAGGCTATTGGCCGGAGCCAAATGCGATGAGCCACCGCGCGCCGTCGATGCAGGATGAATACCGGGAGTATACCCACGGCATCCGGGCGAACCTGGGCCAGTTCAGCCAGCAGCTCCTGCAGGTCTTTTTCGTCGGCCTGACGATCGGGCTGCAGCGCAACGTCGTGCCGGCCCTGGCGGAGCAGGAGTTCGGCGTATCGGCCGGCTCCTTCACGCTGCTGATGGCCTTCATCATCAGCTTTGGCTTCGTCAAGGGGGCGATGAATTTCGTCGCCGGCCGCCTCTCAGAAAAGGTCGGCCGACGCAAGGTGCTGCTGTGGGGTTGGCTATTCGCGCTGCCGATCCCCTTTATCATCCTCTTTGCGCCTTCATGGGGCTGGATCGTCGCGGCCAACGTGCTGCTCGGCATCAACCAGGGCTTCGCCTGGTCGATGACCGTGACCAGCAAGGTCGACATCACGCGCGCCGAGCAGCGCGGGCTGGCGACGGGCTTCAACGAGTTCGCCGGCTATGGCGGCGTCGCCATCGCCGGGCTGGCTACCGGCTATCTCGCGGTCGATTTCGACCCGCGCTGGAGCCTCTTCGTCTTTGGCCTCGTTATCATTGCCGTGGCTCTCGTCACCGCATATGTCTTCGCCAAGGACACCTTGCCTTGGGCGCGGGCGGAGGCCGCGGCGCACGCGAGTGGCCGTCATGCGGGCCCGACGCCGCGCTTTCCCGAGACCGTCTCCGACCACCCGTCGACCTGGGAAATCTTTGCGCTCGTCACCTTCCGGCACCGTACGTTCTCTGCTCTCTCCCAGGCCGGCTGTGTGGAAAAGTTCGTCGACGCCCTGGTTTGGGCTTTTTTCCCGGTTTATCTGCGCGGGCACGGCCTGTCGTTGCCAGAGATCGGTTGGGTGGTGGGCGTCTACGGCATGGTGTGGGGCGCGAGCCAGCTGTGGACCGGGCCGCTATCCGATCAACTCGGTCGCAAGATCCCGATCGTGCTTGGCATGTGGATCGCGGGTGCCGGCATCGTGGTCACGATTCTGGTGCAGGGCATTTTTGCCTGGTGCGTCGCCGCCGCCATCACCGGCGTTGGCATGGCCTTGCTCTATCCCACATTGATCGCCGCCGTGAGCGACATATCCCATCCCAATTGGCGCGGCTCGAGCCTCGGCGGCTACCGCTTTTGGCGCGACGCCGGCTATGGCATAGGCGCGCTGCTCATCGGGCTGATCGCCGACGCCACGGGCAGCATGGTCGCGGGGTTCTGGTTCGTCGCCGCGGCCATGGGATTGTCGGGGCTCTGGGTGTTGGTCGCCGCCGCGGAGACCCATCCGCGGCTCAACCCGGCACCCGAGAAGGTGTAAGGCCGTGACCGAGCGCATGATCCAATCGATCGAGCCCGCCCGGCTCAAGGGCATGATGGAGCGCGGCGAAATGCTCGTCGTGGACGTGCGCGATCCGGACGAGTTCGACGGCCCACTCGGGCATGTTCCGGGCGCCCACAATCTCCCGGTCGCCGCTATGCCGGATCGGCTTGCGGCGTTGGCGCATGCCATGGATCTGCCCGTGACAACAATGTGCGGGGCGAAGAAACGCGCGGAAACGGCGGCGCGGCTGATGATCGACGCCGGTTTCAAGCGCGTCACGACGCTGCGCGGCGGCTTGGCCGCGTGGCGCGAGCAGGGATTCGCAGTGGAGGGTGGTGAGGTCGATCGACCATAAACAAAAAAAGGATACGGCCATGAAAACCCTGATCATTTTGAACGACCCGCCCTACGGGACGGAGCGCTCCTACAACGGCCTGCGCCTCGCGCGTGCCATGAGCAAGAACGATCCCGAAGCGGCGATCACCGTGTTTCTGATGGCCGACGCGGTCTTGTGCGCCAAGGCGGGCCAGACGACGCCGAACGGCTACTACAACATCGAGCGCATGCTGAAGGGCGTTCTCCGTGCCGGTAAGGAGGTGCTGCTGTGCGGCACCTGCATGGACGCGCGCGGCCTGACGGAAGCCGAGATGACGGCGGGGGCGCGGCGCAGCACGATGGACGAACTTGTCGCCGCGACGAGCGCGGCCGACAAGGTTCTGACCTTCTAATTTGGGGCACCAGAGACGGCGGCGGCGCTGATCCGGCGACCGCCAAAGGAGGTTCGCGATATGAGCGATGCCAAGAAAATTATCGTCCTCGGCGGTGGCGTTGGCGGCTTGGTCGCGGCGGTCACGCTGCGCAAGAAATTGCCGAAGCGACACCGCGTGATCCTTGTCGAGCGCGAGGCGGGGCACCTGTTCCAGCCTTCGCTGCTCTGGCTGATCACCGGAGAGCGCCGCCCCGAACAGTTCTCGCGACCGCTCGATCGCCTGAAAAAGAAGGGCATCGAGGTCGTGCGCGGCGAAGTCGAGCAGATCGAGCCCGAAGAGAAACGGGTGCGGGTGAACGGCGAGACCATCGCGGCGGATTATTTGGTGATCTCGCTCGGCGCGGCGCTCGCGCCCGAGACCATTCCGGGCTTGGCCGAGGCCGGCCACAACTTCTATACCCTCGCCGGCGCCGAAGCGCTGCGCGACGCCCTCAAGCGCCTCAACACGGGCAAGCTGGTGGTGATGACCGCCGCGCCCGCCTACAGGTGCCCGGCGGCGCCGTACGAGGCGGCGATGCTGCTCGACCACGATTGCCGCAAGCGAAAGGTGCGCGCGCAGGTGCAGATCGACCTTTACGCCGCCGAGCCCGGCCCCATGGGCGTGGCGGGGCCGCAGGTGTCCGCCGGGGTGCGGGCGATGGTCGAGGCCAAGGGCATCACCTACCACCCCGAGCACCAAGTCACGGCGGTGGATGCGCAGGCGCGTCGCATCGCCTTCGAGAACGGCGCCGAGGCCGAATTCGACCTGCTCGCCGTCGTCCCGCCGCACCGCGCGCCGCAGGTGGTGCGCGAGGCCGGGCTCGTGGGCGAGAGCGGCTGGGTGCCGGTGGATCGCCATACCCTCGAAACGCGCTTTCCGGGTGTCTTTGCCATCGGCGACGTGACGGGGATTCCGCTCAAGCTCGGTAAACCGTTGCCCAAGGCCGGGGTTTTCGCCCATGGCGAGGCCCAGGTGGTGGCGCACAACATCGCCTGCGCGATCAAGGGCCGCGGCGAGCCCGCCCGCTTCGAAGGCTTTGGTGAATGCTTTATCGAGACCGGCGGCGGCAAGGCGGGCTTCGGCCGCGGCAACTTTTACGCCGAGCCGACCCCGCAGATCGCGTTGCGCAAGGTGAGCCGCCGTTGGCATTGGGGCAAGATTCTGTTCGAGAAGTATTGGCTCTGGCGCTGGTTCTAAAGCCCGCAAACTGACCGTCGAGGATGGGTAAATGTGTGAGCTGTTCGGCTTAAGCGCCCGGCATCCGACGGATGTGAATCACTCGCTCGCGCTGTTACGCCCGCGGGGCGGCGAGATGGGGCCGCATGCCGACGGTTGGGGCGTGGCCTTCTACGAGGGAAACGCGGCGCGTGTTTTTAAGGAACCCATTCCCGCCGCGGAGAGTCGGTGCCTGGCGTTCATCAGCGAGTACGATTTCAAGAGCACGACCGTCATTGCGCATATTCGCAGGGCCAACCCGCCCCAAATCGGCCGTGCCGCGGCGAACACCCATCCCTTCGAGCGCGAGCTGGGCGGGCGCTCCTGGGTCTTCGCCCACAATGGCAAGCTGCCGGGTCTGCGCGATGATCCGCGCTTCGAGCCCCGGCGCTTCCAGCCGATGGGCGAGACAGATTCCGAATACGCGTTTTGTCTGCTGCTTGAGAAAGTTGACGTACGGTCGACTTGTGGGAGCTTGGTCGATGCGATCCGAGGGATCACGCGGCAGCTTGCCGACGTGGGTGAGTTCAATTTCATGCTGAGCGATGGTGAACACTTGGTCGTCCATGCCCACACAAAACTGTATGCAGCGCAGCGGTACTGTGTCGAGGCGGGCTGCGATCAGAAAGCCATCCTGCTCGCGACCGCGCCGCTCACCGACGAACGCTGGCGCCCCTTGGATCATGGGCATATTTATGTCTACGCAGGCGGTGATGAGCTGCTGCATACCCGGTGCGGCAAGAGAGGCGTGGGGCGGGCCCAGTTGGCCGAGGGTGTCGGGCATTGAAGGTCAACGCGATGGATCGCATCTATCTCGATTACAACGCCAGTACGCCGCTCGCGCCCGAGGTCGCGGACGTCATGCGGCCCTATCTGGAGAGCGACTACGGCAATCCGTCGAGCCTGCATTGGGCCGGCGCGCCGGCGCGGGCGGCGGTGGAGCGGGCGCGAGCCCAAGTGGCCGGCCTGCTCGGCTGCGCGCCGGGCGAGGTGGTCTTCACCAGCGGCGGCAGCGAGGCCAATAATCAAGCCTTGAAGGGGGTTTATTACGCCTTGCGCGAGCGCGGCGATCACATCGTCACCACGCGCATCGAGCACCCGGCGATCATCGCGCCCTGCCGCTTTCTGGAGCGGCTCGGCGCCACGGTCACTTATCTTCCGGTCGATGGCGCGGGGCTCGTCGATCCCGACGACGTGCGCCAGGCGATCACCGCGCGGACCATCCTGGTCAGCGTCATGCACGCCAACAACGAGGTCGGCACGATCCAACCGATCGAGGAGATCGGGCGTATCGCGAAGCAGCATGACGTGCTGTTCCATAGCGACGCGGCGCAGTCGCTCGGCAAGATCCCGGTCGACGTGGCGGCGCTTGGCGTCGATCTGCTGTCGCTCGCGGGCCACAAGCTCTATGCCCCGAAAGGGGTGGGCGCGCTTTATGTGCGCGACGGCGTGGCGCTCGAGCCCTTGATCCACGGCGCCGGGCACGAACAGGGCCGCCGCGCCGGAACCGAGAGCGCGCTTTTGGCGGTGGCGCTCGGCACGGCTTGCGAAATCGCCGCAGGCTGGGCCGGCAGCAGCGAGGTGCGCGGCTTGCGCGACCGCTTCTGGGAGTTGCTGCGTGCCGGCTTGGGCGAGCGCGTGGTGCTCAACGGCGATCCCGAACGGCGCCTGCCCAACACGCTCAATGTCTGTTTTCCGGGCCGCGTGGGGGCCGAGATTCTGGCCGCGCTCGACGGCGTCGCGGCCTCGACCGGCTCCGCCTGCCATGCCGGGCGCGTCGAGCTCTCGCCGGTGCTCGAGGCCATGGGCGTGGCTCCCGAGGTCGGCATGGGCGCGCTCCGCTTCAGCCTCGGGCGCGGCACCACGGCCGCCGAGATCGAACAGGTGGCCGCGCGCCTGAACAGCATCCTCGGCTAAGTGCGGCCGTTCGGCGGTCGCGCCGCCGCGCAATCCGCCTAATCCGCGTCGGCGCACGCCACCATGGCGTTCACCAGCACGTCGCAGCCCGCCGCGATGTCCTCGGGCGTCGCGGATTCGGTCTCGTTGTGGCTGATGCCGTCCTTGCAGGGCACGAAGATCATGCCGGTCGGCGCTACCCTCGAGACGTAGACGGCGTCGTGGCCGGCGCCCGAGACGATGCCGCGGTTTTCGAAACCCAGCGCGTCGGCCGCCTCCTGCACGGCGCCGACGCACTTGTCGTGGAACTTGACCGGCGGCGAATACCAGATTTCCTCGAACTTGAGCTCGAGCTTGAGCTCGGCGGCGATTTTCTCGCAGGCCCCTTCGAGCTCCTTGCTCATGGCCTCGAGAATACCGGCCTCGGGGTGGCGCAAATCCACGGTGAAGAAGATATGGCCGGGGATCACGTTGCGCGAGTTGGGGCTGACCTCCATCATGCCGACGGTGGCGCAGGCGTTGGGCAGGTTGGCAAAGCCGATGCGCCGGACCTCCTCCACCATGCGCGCCGCGCCCACCAGCGCGTCCTTGCGCCGCTCCATCGGTGTCGGTCCGGCGTGCGCCTCCATGCCGATCACCTCGATCTCGTACCAGCGAATGCCTTGCACGCCCTGCACCACGCCGATGGTCTTGGCCTCGGCCTCCAGGATCGGGCCCTGCTCGATGTGGCTTTCAAAAAAAGCGCCGACCGCGCGCCCGCCGCATTCGGCCGCGCCCGCGTAACCGATGCGCTCTAGCTCCTCACCGATGGATTTGCCGTCGCGGTCCTTGCAGGCGAGCCCGTAGGCGAGCTCGAACTCGCCGGCGAATACGCCCGAGGCGACCATGGCCGGCGCGAAGCGCGAGCCCTCCTCGTTGGTCCAGGCCACCACCTCGATCGGGGCGTTGGTCTCATAAGATAGGTCGTTCAACGTGCGCACCACCTCGAGGCCGGCGAGCACGCCATAGATGCCGTCGAACTTGCCGCCGGTCGGCTGGCTGTCGATATGGCTCCCGGTCATGACCGGGGGCAGCGCGTTGTCCTTGCCCGGGCGGCGGGCGAAGATGTTGCCCATCTTGTCGACGCTGACGGTGCAGCCGGCCTCCTCGCACCAGCGCACGAACAAGTCGCGCGCCGCCTTGTCCACGTCGGTGAGCGCGAGACGGCAGACGCCGCCCTTCTCGGTGGCGCCGATCTTGGCCATTTCCATGAGGCTGTCCCAAAGCCGCTGCCCGTTGATCCTGATGTTCTGCACGTCGCTGTCTCCCTATTGCGCGGAGCGATGATCCTGCCCGACCCTTGGCCCGAAACACGCCAGCCTGTCAAGATAGGCTTCGGTTCGGAGAGGGAGCGGCCTGTGCAAGAAGACCTCGAGACAAACGCGGGCGCTGTCCTGCCCGATGTGCTCGGGCCGGGCCTCAAGGTGGTGTTCTGCGGCTCGGCCGTGGGCAGCGCCTCGGCCCGGGCCGGCGCCTATTACGCCGGGCCCGGCAACAAGTTCTGGCCGACGCTGCAACGCATCGGGCTGACGCCGCGCCGCCTCGCGCCGGCGGAGTTCCGCGCGCTTGCGGGCTGCGGCATCGGGCTGACCGATCTGTGCAAGACCTTGTCGGGGCCCGATCGGGCGCTCGCGGCGGCGGCCGACGACGTGGCTGGTCTGGCCGCCAAGATCGAGCGCCATGCGCCCCGCGTGCTGGCCTTCAACGGCAAACGGCCGGCCGGGGTTTTTCTCGGCCAAAGATTCGGGCTGGCGCGGCCCGGCTACGGCCTGCAAACCGAACGGCTGGGGCCGAGCGCCATATTCGTGCTGCCCTCCACCTCGGGCGCGGCCAACCGCTGGTGGGACGACGCGCCCTGGTACGCGCTGGCGGATTATCTCGTGAGCGATAGCCGCTGATGATCGCGCGTTAGCTCGGCAGCGCGATGCGGGTGTAGGTCTCCGGCCGGCGGTCGCGGAAGAACTGCCAGGCGTCGCGCACCTCGCGAATCATATCGAGGTCGATCTCCGTGACCACCAGCTCGTCTTTCTCGTCGCCGCCCTGCACCAGGATCTCGCCGCGCGGATTGCAGAAATAGCTCGAGCCGTAGAACACGTGGTTGCCGAACGCGGGCTCGGTGCCGACGCGGTTGTTGGCGCCGATGAAGATGCCGTTGGCGACCGCGGCGCCGGTCTGCTCGAGGTTCCACAAATGGTCGCTCAGCCCCTTGGGTGTGGCGGAGGGGTTGAACACCAGCTCGGCGCCGGCCAACGCCAGCTCGCGCCAGCCTTCGGGGAAGTGCCGGTCGTAACAGATATAAACGCCGACCTTGCCGACCGCCGTGTCGAACACGGGATAGCCGAGATCGCCGGGCGCGAAGTAGTACTTCTCGTCGTAGTGGCCGATCTTCGGGATGTGGACCTTGCGGAAGCTGCCGAGACAGGTGCCGTCGGCGTCGATCACGGCCGCCGTGTTGTAGCGCTTGCCGTCCTTGCCTTTCTCGTAGATCGGCGAGATCAGCACCAGGCCGTGTTTCTTGGCCGTTTCCATCATGATCTGCGTGGTCGGACCTTCCGGGATCGGCTCCGCGGCATCGAACCATTTGTCGTCCACGATGGCCGGGAAATAGGGCGCGTTGAAAACCTCTTGCAAGCCCAGCACCGTGACGCCCTGGCGCGCCGCCTCCTCGATCAGGGGCATATGCGCCGCGATCATTTTTTCCTTGATGGTCTCGATCGAATCGATCGCGGGATCGGCCTTCAGGCCCATCTGAATTAGGCCCGCTTTGATCTTTCTCATGCCTTTGGTCTCCCTCGCCTCTCGCCTTGGGCGGTCGTTCGTGAGCCTACGCGTGCCAGTCGGCGACGTGAGTGTAGGTTTCGGGCCGGCGGTCGCGATAAAAGTGCCACGCCTCGCGCACCTCGGCGATCATGTCGAGGTCGAGCGCGGCCACCACCAGCTCGTCCTTGTCGTCCGCGCCTTGGGCCAGGATCTCGCCGCGCGGGTTGACGAAATAGCTCGAGCCGTAGAACTCGCCCGTGTTCCACGGCTTCTCCCAGCCGACCCGGTTGTTGGCGCCGATATAGACGCAGTTGGCGACCGCGGCGGCCGGTTGCTCGAGGGTCCAAAGGTGATCGCTCAGGCCCTTGGTGGTGGCCGAAGGATTGAAGATCACCTCGGCGCCATTGAGCGCCAGCTCGCGCCAGCCCTCGGGGAAGTGACGGTCGTAGCAGATATAGACGCCGACCTTGCAATAGGCCGTGTCGAACACCGGATAGCCGAGATCGCCCGGCTTGAAGAACAGCTTCTCGTGATAGCCGGTGATATGCGGGATATGAATCTTGCGGAACTTGCCGAGATAGCGGCCGTCGGCGTCGATCACGGCCGCCGTGTTGTAATAGACGCCCGGCATGTGCTCTTCGTAGACCGGCACCACCAAGACCATGCCGTGCTGCTTGGCCACCTCGCGCATGCGCTGCACGGTGGGCCCGTCCGGTACCGGCTCGGCCGACGCATACCACTTGTTGTCGTGGCAGGCGGGCACATAGGGCAGGTTGAAGATCTCCTGCAGGCCGAGCACCTGCACGCCCTGGCGCGCCGCGTCCTCGATCAGCGGCAGATGGGCTTGGATCATCATCTCGCTGATCGCGTCCGGCGAATCGCGCTCCGGCTCGCCTTTCAGGCTCATCTGGATGAGCCCGGCCTTCACTTCAGCCATGGTCGTCGCTCCCGTGGACTCTCTCGATTTCGGTATCTCTTCAAAGCTTAGCGCCGGCGGTGCTTGGCGCGCAAAGCAAAAGCGCGGGCTCTCAATCGAGGTGCAACGTTCCGTCCATCACCCGCACGCAAGCCCCGCCGATCCACATCCCGGTGACCGCACCGTCCCGTTTCTCGGCCTCGGCATGCAAAAGGCTGGGGCGGCCCATATCCACGCCTTGCGCAATGGTCTTGGTGAGCGTCAGATCGGTCTCCGGCCGCAGGCTGGCGAGAAGCCCGATCAGGATGACGTTGGCGCTCCCCGTGGCGGGGTCTTCGGGGACGCCGTGGAGCGGCGCGAACACGCGGCATTGGATGTCGGCCTCGGCCTCGTCGCTCGGCAGGTAGAGGTGGATGCCGGTCACTTGGTCGACCGGAAGATGCTCGGCAAAGACATCGCCGCGCGGGCCGGCGGCGGCAAGCGCCGCGCGCGTCTTCACCTCGGCGAAAACCCACGGAATGCCGCTCGCTGCGATACAGGGCTGGTGGCGCGTCGTCTCGATATCATTGGCGTCGATCGAGCAGGCCGCCGCAATAACATCAAGTGGAATTTCCTCGCCGCGCACAAAGGCTTGTGGGGCGGCCAAGCGCGCGCCCGCGATAGCATCCCCCTCTTTTAGGAGATCGATCTCTACGAGCCCGGCCTTTTCCTCGAAAACCACAGGGTCTGCGACGGCGCGACCGTAGGTTTCCCCCAGCGTGGCAAGCACGAACGCTGTGCCGATGTTCGGGTGGCCGGCGAAAGGCAGCTCGGCGCGCGGCGTGAAAATTCGCACCTGGGCGGTATTCGACGGCTCGCTCGGCGGCAGCACGAAGGTCGTTTCCGAGAGATTGAACTCGGCGGCGATATCTTGCATCTGCCCGGTTTCCAGGCCCTCGGCATTCACGATCACCGCGAGCGGATTGCCGCCGAACTGCCGCGCGGTGAAAACATCCACCGTCATGAAACGCAGCTTCATAGCGATTCGACTCCCGTGATCCCCCGGAAACCGGGATATCGATCATGATAGGGGGCACTAGCCTATGACATCAGCGGGAACATCAGATCGACGCCGGCGCGGATGCCAGTGGGCCAGCGCGAGGTGACGGTCTTGAGCTTGGTGTAAAAATGCACGCCCTCGAGCCCGTGCATATTGTGACCGCCGAACAGCGAGCGCTTCCAACCGCCGAAGCTGTGATAGGCCACCGGCACCGGGATCGGCACATTGACGCCGACCATGCCGATCTCGACGCGCTCGGTGAAGTCGCGCGCCGCGTCGCCGTCGCGGGTGAAGATGGCGACGCCATTGCCGAATTCGTGGTCATTGACCAGCTTGACGGCGGCGTCGTAATCGGCTGCGCGCACCACCGCGAGCACGGGACCGAAGATTTCTTCTTTGTAGATGCGCATCTCGGGCGTCACCCGGTCGAACAGGCAGGGCCCCATGAAATAGCCGTTTTCGTAGCCCTGGAGCGAAAAGTCGCGGCCATCCATCACCAGCTCGGCGCCTTCCTCGAGGCCGAGATCGACATAACCGCGCACCTTCTCGAGATGCTGCTTGGTGACGAGCGGCCCCATTTCGGCGTCCGCGTCGGTGCCGGGCCCGACCTTGATCTGTTCGATCTTGGGCTTGAGCCCCTCGATCAGCGCGTCGCCGGCCTTGTCGCCGACCGCCACCGCCACCGAGACCGCCATGCAACGCTCGCCGGCCGAGCCGTAAGCCGCGCCGATGAGGGCGTCGGTGGTCATGTCGAGATCGGCGTCCGGCATGACCACGGCGTGATTCTTGGCGCCGCCCAACGCCTGCACCCGTTTGCCGTTGGCGCAGCCGGTGGTGTAGATGTATTCCGCGATCGGGGTAGAGCCGACGAAGCTCACCGCCGCGACGTCCGGGTGGGCGAGGATCGCATCGACCGCCACCTTGTCGCCGTGCACGACATTGAACACGCCGGGCGGGCAGCCCGCCTCCTTCAGCAGCTCGGCCATCATGATCGCGGCCGAGGGGTCTTTCTCGGACGGTTTGAGCACGAAGGTGTTGCCGCAGGCGAGGGCCAGCGGAAACATCCACATCGGCACCATGGCCGGGAAATTGAACGGCGTGATGCCGGCAACGACGCCGAGCGGTTGGCGCATCGAGAAGCTGTCGACGCCGGTGCCGACGGAGGCCGTGAATTCGCCCTTCAACAGATGCGGAATGCCGCAGGCGAACTCCAGCACCTCGAGGCCGCGCGTCACCGAGCCGACCGCGTCGCTCAGCACCTTGCCGTGCTCGCGGGTGATGATCTTGCCCATCTCTTCTTTGTTGGCGTCGATCAATTCCTTGAACTTGAAGATCACGCGGGCGCGACGAATCGGCGGGCTCGCGGCCCATGCCGGAAAAGCGGCCGCGGCGGCGGCCACGGCCTTGTTCACCTCCGCCGCGGTGGCGAAGGGCACCTCGCCGATTTTCTCGCCCACCGCCGGGTTATAGATGTCGCCCGAACGGTCGCCCTCGCCGGCAGCGGGCGCGCCATCGATCCAGTGGCTGACGATGTCGGTCATGGCTTGGTCCCCCGTAATTGACCGGCGCCGGTTCCCGGGCGCCGCTCAGGCGGCCAGGATATCGGCCGGCATGGTGTAACGGTATCCGAGATCCTTGGCCACCGCCTCGAAGGTGACGCTGCCGCGGTAAATATTCAGGCCGTTCATCAAATGCGCATCGTCCAGCAAGGCCTGACGGTAGCCCTTGTCGGCGAGGGCGACGACGAAGGGCAAGGTGGCGTTGCTGAGCGCCAGCGTCGAGGTGCGGGCCACCGCGCCCGGCATGTTGGCCACGCAATAGTGAATGATGTTGTCGACCGCGTAGGTGGGGTCGGCGTGCGTGGTCGCCCGGCTAGTCTCGAAGCAGCCGCCCTGATCGATCGCCACGTCCACGATCACGGCGCCGCGGCGCATATCCTTGAGCATGTCGCGGCTTACCAGCTTGGGCGCCGCCGCGCCGGCCACCAGCACGGCGCCGATCACCAAGTCGGCGCCGATGGTATATTCCACGATGGCGTGCGCGGTCGAATAGACCGTGTGGACGCGCGCGCCGAACATCTCGTCGAGCTCGCGCAGTCGCGGAATCGAGCGGTCGACCACCACGACGTGCGCGCCCAGGCCGATCGCCATGCGCGTCGCCTGGGTGCCGACGACACCGCCGCCGATAACCAGCACGTTGGCGGGCGCGACACCCGGCACGCCGCCCAACAACACGCCACGCCCGCCCTGTTCCTTCTCGAGGCAGTGCGCGCCGGCCTGGATCGACATGCGCCCGGCCACTTCGCTCATGGGCGCCAGCAGCGGCAAGCCGCCGTGGTCGTCGGTGACGGTCTCGTAGGCGATGGCGACACAGCCCGATTCGATCAGCGCCTCGGTCTGTTTCGGGTCCGGCGCGAGATGCAAATAGGTGAACAGCACCTGGCCTTCGCGCAGCATGGTGCATTCCTGCGGCTGGGGCTCCTTGACTTTCACAATCATGTCCGCGCGCGCGAAAATCTCCTCGGGCCCCGCCATGATGTCCGCGCCGGCCTGCCGGTATTCCTCGTCCTCGAGCCCGATCTCGGTGCCGGCGCCCGCTTGCACCATCACCTGGTGACCGTGCTGCACCAGCTCGTGCACGCCGCCGGGCGGAATGCCGACGCGGTATTCATGGACTTTGATTTCTTTTGGAACCCCGATCAGCATCGCTCTATCTCCAAAGAGTTTGGCTCGAACCGGACCG
>JAUVWK010000247.1 GCA_030604165.1 Alphaproteobacteria bacterium
CGAAGCGGCGGCGGCCGCGGCGGAAGGCGAGTGGGTATTGGAGGCGGACTCGGCCCTCGAGCAAGGCGCGGTCGCGACGGAACCGCTGGGGCCGACGGCGCAAGGCACGGCGAGCGAGCAAACACTGGCGGCGCTCGAACCGGGGCCCGAGGTCGCCATAGCGCCGCTGGTCGAGGGACAGCGACCCATCAAGGTGGGGCTGCTGGTGCCCTTGTCGGGGCGCTTCGCGCGCGAAGGCGCGGCGCTGCTGGATGCGGCGCAATTGGCCTTGTTCGACGTCGCCAACCGGCGCTTCATCTTGTTGCCGCGCGATACCGGCGGCACGCCGTCGGGCGCCGCCGAAGCGGCGCTCGGGCTGCTCGACGAGGGCGCGGAGTTGATCCTCGGGCCGTTGTTCAGCGCGGAGGTCGCCGCCGCCGCCCCGATCGCCCGCGCGCGCGGGGTCAATATCGTGGCCTTCTCGACCGATCCCACGGTGGCCGGCGACGGGGTTTATCTGCTGGGTCATACGTCGCGCCAACAGGTCGATAGGCTTGTTAGGTTTGCGCGCGCGCGCGGCCTGCGGCGGTTCGCCGTGCTCGCCCCCGATGACGCCTACGGCCAGATCGTGGTGCGCCAGTTTCGTCAAAGCGTTGCGGCTGCCCAGCTCGAGCTCAGCCGCGTCGCCTTCTTCGCCGCCGATGGCTCCGACACGGAGTTCGTCGTGCGTCAACTGGCCGACTACGACGAGCGACGAGAGGCCCTGGAGGCCGAGCGCTTGGCCCTGGCCTCGCGCGACGACGAGATCTCGCAACGCGCGTTGCAGCGGCTCGAAACCCTCGATACGCTCGGCGATGTTCCCTATGACGCCCTTTTCGTGCCCGATGGCGGCGACCGCTTGCGCCAGGTGGTGCCGCTGCTGCCCTATTACGATATCGATCCGACCAATGTGCGGCTCATGGGCACCGGGCTGTGGGACGACCCCAAGACACTGAGCGAGCCGACGCTGGTCGGCGGTTGGTTCGTTGGCCCGCCACGGGAGGCCCGCGATCGCTTCGAGGCGCGCTTCCGCGAGGCCTATGGGCATGCACCCCATCGGCTGGCGGCTCTCGCCTACGATGCCACCGCCTTGGCCGCGGCGCTTGCGCGTTCGCCCGCGGGCGCCGATTTCAGCGCCCTGGCGTTGGGCGATCGGCGGGGCTTTCTCGGCGCGGATGGTATTTTCCGGTTCGACGCGGTGGGCCTGCCGGAACGGGGCCTTGCCGTGCTGCAAGTGAGGAAGGGCGGCTCGGTCGCGGTTGTCAGCCCGCCGCGCAGCCGGTTCGCCACCGCCGTCGAGACCGAGGAACCCTGAGCCGGGGCCGAGTCGCCCCGCTCGCCCTCAAGTCAGCAACTCGGCGAGCAGCGTGTTCAAGACGGCGCGTCCCTTCGGCGTCGTTCGAAGCGCGCCCTCGCTCATTTCTAGGAAGCCGGCCTCGAGCAAGCGCGCCAGGCGTGCCGGCGGCACCGCGCGCTCGAAGCTGAGCCCGGTGCGCTCGCGAAACCGCGCTAGCGAGACCCCCTCGCCGAGCCGGAGCCCCATCATGAGCATTTCCTCCACGCGCTCGTCGCGAGCGAGCGCGTGGGTCTCGGCGTTGCCGTGGCTGTCGCGTTGCACCGCCTCGAGCCAGGTTTCCGGTTTGGCGTGGTTGCGTATCGCCATCAGCGCCGGCTCGCCGCCGGCGCGCGCGACGCTCAGCCTGCCGTGGGCGCCCGGGCCGACGCCGAGATAGTCCTCGTAGCGCCAATAGCTCAGATTGTGACGGCATTCCTGGCCCGGCGCGGCGTGATTCGAGATCTCGTAGGCGGCAAGCCCGGCCCTCTCGGTGACGTCTTGCGTGACCTCGAAGAAGGCGGCCGCCTGGTCTTCAGGCGGCAGCGCGAGAGAGCCGGCGCGTTGCAGGGCGTGGAAGGGAGTGCCCTTTTCGATCGTCAGCTGATAAAGCGACAGGTGTCCTTCGGCGATGGCCAGCGCCTCGTCAAGCTCGGCCCGCCAGGCCGCCAGCGTTTGTCCGGGGCGCGCGTAAATCAGATCGAAGGTGGTGCGCGGCGCGACACGCTGCGCCAGGGCGATGGCGCGCGTTGCCTCGGCGCGGTCGTGCTCACGCCCGAGAAGGCGCAACGCCGCATCGTCGAGCGCCTGCACCCCGAGCGAGATTCGATTCACACCCGCGGCCCGAAAGGCCCTGAAATTAGCTGCTTCCGACGAGGTCGGATTGGCCTCGAGCGTCACTTCGAGGTCATCGGCGACGGACCAATGGTTGGCGATCCGCTCGATCAGCGCGGCCGCGATCTGCGGCTCCATGAGCGAGGGCGTACCGCCACCAAAAAACACGCTGGTGACGAGCCGCCCCGGCAATTGGGTTGCGAAATGATCCAACTCGCGGAGCAAGGCGGCGCGCCAGCGCGCGGCGTCGACCGCCTCCCGCACGTGGCTGTTGAAATCGCAGTACGGGCATTTGGAGCGACAAAACGGCCAATGGATGTAAACCGCAAGGCGCCCACGATCCGCAACGTATTCGGCCGCCTCGGCCGCCCCCATCAGGCCTCTCCGCGGGCCTGGGCCGGGCGCGCTAAGCACGCCGCCTGTAGCTGTTCGAAGGCGCGGGCGCGATGGCTCATGGCGTGCTTCGTGTGCGGCGCCAGCTCGCCAAAGGTTTCCGCGCCACCCTCGGGCACGAATATCGGGTCATAGCCGAAGCCCTGCGAACCGCGCGGCGGGAAGGTCAGGGTGCCATTCACCCGACCCTCGAAGCGCTCGCAATGGCCGTCGGGCCAACAAAGGCTAAGCGCGCAGACGAAAAAAGCGGGCTGGCCTGCCGCCTCGGCGCCGGTCTCGGCGATGGCCGTTTCGAGGCGCCGCATGGCAACGCGAAAGTCCTTGTCCGGGCCGGCCCAACGGGCCGAAAAAATACCGGGCGCACCGTCCAGTATGGGAACCACCAAGCCGGAATCGTCCGCCAGCGCCGGCTCGCCGGCGGCGAGTGCTGCCGCAGCGGCCTTGATATCGGCGTTTTCGGCGAAGCTCGCGCCGGTTTCCTCCGGCTCCGGCAGGCCCAGCTCGCCGGCCGCGCGCACCCGGACACCCTGGGCGCGGACCAAGGCCGCGATTTCCCGCACCTTGCCCGGATTGTGACTGGCGACAATGAGGGTGTCGCCCACGAAACGGCGGGTCATGTGCCTAGCGCACCCTGGTATTACGGCTGGCGCTGTTCAAATCTAGACTTCTCTAGCGACGCAATCCGAGCGCCGCGCGTTGCAGCTGGGCCAATTCGGCGGTGCCGAGCTTGGCGAGTTTCATCAGGCGCAAGAACTGGGCTTGGCTGAACGGCTTCGCTTCGGCGGTGCCCTGAATCTCGACGATTCCGCCGCTGCTGGTCAGCACGAAGTTGGCGTCGGCCTCGGCATTGCTGTCTTCGGCGTAGTCGAGGTCGAGCACGGCGGTGCCCCGGTAGATGCCGCAACTGATCGCCGCCACTTGGTCGATAAGCGGCAGCCGCTTGATCTCGCCTGCCTTTAGCAGGCCGGAGAAGGCTTTGTGCAACGCGACGTAAGCCCCTGTGATCGCGGCGGTGCGCGTGCCGCCATCGGCTTGAATCACGTCGCAATCGACGGTGATCTGGCGTTCGCCGAAGGCCTCGAGATCGGTTACCGCGCGCAGGCTACGACCGATCAAGCGTTGAATTTCCTGTGTCCGTCCGGTCTGGCGGCCGCGCGCGGCCTCGCGGCTCGTGCGGCTGTTGGTGGCGCGCGGCAACATGCCGTACTCGGCGGTAACCCAGCCCCGCCCCGAGTTGCGCAGGAACGGCGGCACGCGGTTTTCGACGCTTGCCGTGCAGAGCACGCGGGTGTCGCCGAAAACGGCCAGGCAGGAGCCCTCGGCGTATTTGTTGACGTCGGTATCGAGTACGACGCGGCGCATTTGATCCACCGCGCGGCCGGAAGGACGCATGTCTAGACCCCTGACATTCAGTGACTATCGCGAAATTAGCGTGGCCCAAGGGCCACGTCCAGCCGAGCGGTGAAAACGCAAGTATTTCTTGGTGTTCGGCGCGGACGATACGCGTCCGGTCGGCGTTGACGCTGCTCCGGGGGCTTACTACATTCAAGTGCGATTTCACTGCAGGAGCATCGATTGGGTCCGTCATGACGATGCTACACGACCTGAACCGGCGGTCTCGCGAAGTACTGCGCCGCTTGGTCGAGGAATATATGGCAACCGGTCAACCGGTCGGCTCGCGCACGCTCTCGCGCCGCCTGAGAACACCGGTCTCTCCGGCCACGGTGCGGAATGTGATGGCCGATTTAGAGGAGGTCGGGCTGCTGTATGCGCCCCATACCTCGGCCGGGCGGCTGCCGACCGATCTGGGCTTGCGGCTGTTCGTGGACGGGCTTTTGGAGCTCGGCAATCTGACCGAGGATGAGCGCGCCAGCATCGAAGGCAAGTGCCACGCGGCCGGCCGCACGGTGGAGGAGCTGTTGAGCGAGGCTACCGAGGCGTTGTCCGGGCTGTCGCGCTGCGCCGGGTTGGTGTTGGCGCCGAAGTCCGACGTCCCCTTCAAACAGGTGGAATTTCTGGGCCTCGATCACAGCAGCGCGCTGGCGGTGATGGTGACCGAGAGCGGGCTGGTGGAAAACCGCGTGATCGCGGTGCCGAGCGGCATGACTCAGGCGTCGCTGACGCAGGCCGCGAATTACCTGAACGCCCGCTTGGTCGGTCGGACGCTCGAGCATGCCCGCCAAGCGATTCAGGACGAACTCGATGCCCACAAGGCGCAGTTGGACGAGCTCACGAGCAAGGTCGTCGAGGCCGGACTGGCCACTTGGGCCGGCGAGAAGCCGGCCGGCGCGCTGATCGTGCGCGGCCGGGCCCATCTGCTGGACGACGTGATGGCGATGGGCGACTTAGAGCGAA
>JAUVWK010000281.1 GCA_030604165.1 Alphaproteobacteria bacterium
ACTCGACGAGCCAGCCGTCCCCCATCAGCTTGACGATGCGGCCCTTGTGCTCGGCGATGTTGGGCTCGACGAGCTCGCTGCGATGGGCACGAAAGCGGGCGAGCGTACCCTCCTCGTCGGCGCGCATGAGGCGCGTGTAGCCGACGACGTCGGCGCTGAGGATCGCGGCGAGTCGGCGCTCGACTTTCTCCGCCATGGGCCTTCCTTCTCCCGGTTGATGGCGTCGCTCAAAGCGTAAGCAGGGTTAGGTCGTGAGTCCATACGGGTGTCGCGAACGGCAGCGTCGGGATGCCTTGCCAATATGCCTGCCAATGGCCGTGCCAGCCGGGTAAGCGCGCCGATCCGGCCCGCTCGTCGCGATTCTTGCGGGAATCAGGTGCGCGCGCCGGGTTTCTTGCGTAAGCTAGAACGAGAATACTTCCAAAGAAGCAGGGTGAAACATCAAAGGCTCGGCGCTCCCGGCGACGGGAGCCGGAAGGAGACGGCAATCATGGCTCGCACACTCTTTACCAACGTCATGCTGTTCGACGGCAAGGGCAAAAAGACCTACCCCGGCGAGGTGCTGCTGCAAAGCAACATGATCGACAAGGTGGCCAAGGGGCGCAACCAGATCCGCGCCGCCGACGCCAAGGTGGTCGATGGCAACGGCGCCACGCTGATGCCGGGCCTCGTCGAGGCCCACGCGCATGTCTGCTACAACAACTGCGTGAGCTTGCCCGATATCGGCCGCCTGCCGCCCGAGGAGCACATGGTCAGGGCGCTGGAAAACGCCAAGCTCATGCTCGACCACGGCTTCACCAGCCTGTTCTCGGCCGCCGGCGTGGCCGCGCCCAAGCTGCGCATCGAGCCGGTGCTGCGCGACGTCATCGATGCCGGGCGCTTTCCGGGGCCCAGGATCAAGGCGGCCTCGCCCGAGATCACCGCCACCGGCGGCCTCGGCGACGAGCGCCAATTGCACATGCACCACGAATCCGTCGGCTACATCGCCGATGGCGCGGACGAAGTGCGCCGCGCCTGCCGCGTCTGCGTGCGCGAAGGCGTCGATACGCTGAAGATCAACATCTCGGGCGACGAGTTCGCCCATCGCGGCCAATCGGAGAAGCTCACCTATAACGACGCCGAGGTGGCGGCGGCGGTCGAGGTGGGGCGCGCCGCCGGCGTCAACATCGCCACCCACGCCCGCGCCGACGCCGCGGTGCGCATGGCGCTCAAGCACGGCATCAACATCATCTATCACGCCGATTACTGCACCGACAAAACCATCGACATGCTGGAGGCCAAGAAGAAAGACCTCTTCCTGGCGCCGGCCGCCGGCGCGATCTACGCCACCGCCTACGAGGCCGGCGATTGGGGCATCACCAAGGAAGTCGCCGAGGGCATGAACCTGTTCCGCAAGATGGAGAACACCGCGCGTGTCTACCATGAGGTGCGCAAGCGCGGCATTCGCGCCTTGCCGGGCGGCGACTACGGTTTCGCCTGGACCGCGATCGGCACCAACGCGCGCGACCTCGAGCACTTCGTCAATCTGTTCGGCTATTCGCCGGCCGAGGCGCTGATCGCGGCGACCAAGTGGGGCGGCGAGCTGATGGGCCTCAATGTCGGCCTGATCAAGCCGGGCTATCTCGCCGATCTCCTGCTGGTGGACGGCAACCCGAGCCAGGACGTGACACTGCTGCAAGACACCGACAATCTGCTGATGATCATGAAGGACGGCCAGTACCACAAGGAGCCCGTGGCGCGGCGCATCGCCAAGCGGCGCGCCGGCGCGGCGGCAGCCGAGTAGGTGACCACCCGGCGTTTCTGATGCGCCGGGTATTGAGGCAGGCAGCCCGTCTGCCGCAGAGCAGACGGGCTGGGAAGGAGGGGCGGTCGAAGCGCGCTTAAGGCGCGTCTTAGGCAACTCCACTGCGGGCCCTTTCCTTAGACCAAAGGGAAGGGCCGCTTTTTTCGAGCTCGCCGTGCGCGGCTCAGACTAAATAAGGCCGCGACCGCGGCCCGCCGGTTATCCGGCGCGCCGGCGCAGGCGCGGACCGTCAGGTCCGCTGCCGTGAGCAATAAAACCTAACGAAAATCCCGCGACTTGATCGTGACCCGCTCGCGCGGCTTGTCCTTGTCGCCGAGCGCCGCCAGGCCGTCGAGCCGAGCGGAGAGGTCGCGCAGCGTTTCCGCTATCACGTGGATCACCAGCCCCTCGCGTTGCAGCCGCCCTGTGCAAGCCAGCAGCCGCGCGCTCAGGATGGTGCGCCGGAAGCGCTCGAAGACCGGCGGCCAAACGATGATGTTGGCCACGCCGGTCTCGTCCTCCAAGGTGGCGAAGATCACCCCCTTGGCGCTGCCCGGGCGCTGGCGCACTAGCACCAGGCCGGCCACGGTGACGTGGCCGTTGGCGGGCAAGGTGGCAAGGTGCGCGCTCGGCACGACACCGTCGGCCGCCAGCGCGGACCGCAGCAACGCCAGCGGATGGGCGCGCAGCGAAAGCCGCAACGCGGCGTAGTCGTCCACCACCTGCTCGCCTAAGGTCATGGCGGGCAGCGTCACGGTGGGCTCGCGCGCGCCGCTGCCCGCGGGCTCGCCGCCTTGGGCGCCCCCGCCCCCCTCGTCCCTCTCGCCCACCTTGCCCGCTGTGGCGAACAACGGCAGGGGCGCCTCGTCCAGCGCGCGCACCGCCCAGAAGGCCTCGCGCCGGCCCAGGCCCAGCGAGCGGTAGGCGTCGGCGCGGGCGAGGCGTTCCAGCGTCGCCTTGCTCACCCCGGCGCGATGAAACAACGCGGCGATGCTGTCATAACCCGCGCCCCGCGCCGCCGTAATGCGCAGCGCCTCGTCTTCCGCGAAGCCCTTGATCTCGCGCAAGCCCAGCCGCAGCGCGACACCGCGCCCACCGGATTGCTTGCTCCCTGCCGCCACGGGCTCCAGCGTGCAGTCCCAGGCGCTGGCATTGACGTCCACGTCCAACACCTGAACGCCGTGCTCGCGGGCGTCGCGCACAAGCTGCGCCGGCGCGTAGAAGCCCATCGGCTGGCTGTTCAGAATCGCCGCCGCGAACACCGCCGGGTAATGGCACTTGAGCCAGGCTGAGACATAGACCAGAAGCGCGAAGCTGGCGGCGTGGGATTCGGGAAAGCCGTATTCGCCGAAGCCCTCGATCTGGCTGAAGCAGCGCGCGGCGAAGTCACGCGCATAGCCGCGCGCCACCATGCCCTCCACCATCTTGTCGCGAAACTCGTGGATCAGCCCGGTTTTGCGGAAGGTGGCCATGGCGCGGCGCAGGCGATCCGCCTCCTCCGCGCTGAAGCCGGCGGCGACCATGGCGATCTTCATGGCCTGCTCCTGGAACAACGGCACGCCCAGGGTCTTGCCCAGCACCGCGCGCAGCTCGTCGGAGGGAAACTCGACCGCCTCCTCCCCGTTCCGGCGGCGCAAATAGGGGTGCACCATATCGCCCTGGATGGGCCCCGGGCGCACGATCGCTACCTCGATGACGAGGTCGTAGAAACAGCGCGGCTTGAGCCGCGGCAGCATGCTCATCTGCGCCCGGCTCTCGACCTGGAAGACGCCGACGGAATCGGCCCGGCACAGCATCTCGTAGACGGCCGCGTCCTCGGCCGGCACCTCGGCGAGGCCGAGCCTGCGGCCGTGATGGCGCGCCAGCAAATCGAGACCCTTGCGGATACAGGTCAGCATGCCGAGGCCGAGCACGTCGATCTTGAGGATGCCGAGCGTATCCAAATCGTCCTTGTCCCACTCGATGTTGGTGCGCTCATCCATGGCCGCGTTCATGATCGGCACCATCTCCGAGAGCGGCCCCCGGGTGATGACGAAGCCGCCGACATGCTGCGAGAGGTGGCGGGGAAAGCCGATCAGCTCGCGCGCCAGCGCGAGCGCCAGGCTCAAGCGCCGGTCGCTCGGGTCGAGGCCGATCTCGCGCACATAGTTTTCCTGGATGCCGTCCTTGCCCCAGCCCCAGAGCGTGCCGGCCAGCGCGCCGACCGCGTCCTGCGACAGACCCAACGCCTTGCCCACCTCGCGGATGGCGCTGCGCCCGCGATAGCTGATCACCGTGGCGGCGATGCCGGCGCGCTCGCGGCCGTATTTCTCGTAGATGTACTGGATCACCTCCCCGCGCCGCTCATGCTCAAAGTCGACGTCGATGTCGGGCGGCTCGTCCCGCGCGGCCGAAACGAAGCGCTCGAACAGCAGGTCCATGCGGCCGGGATCCACCGCCGTGATGCCGAGACAATAGCAAACGGCCGAGTTGGCCGCCGAGCCGCGGCCCTGGCAGAGGATGCCGCGCGCGCGGGCGAATTCCACGATGTCGTGCACGGTGAGAAAATAGGGCGCGTAGCCGAGCTGTTCGATCAAGGCGAGCTCGTGCTCGACTTGCGCGCGCACCTTGTCCGCCACGCCCTCGGGGTAGCGCTGCGCGGCGCCGCGCCAGGCGAGCCGCGCCAGCTCGGCCTGCGGCGACCGCCCGCCCGCGACCGGCGCGGCGGGGTATTCGTAGCGCAATTCGTCGAGGCTGAAGTCGCAGGCTCCGGCGATCTCCAGCGTGCGCGCCAGCGCCTCGGGATAACGCGCGAACAGCCGCGCCATCTCC
>JAUVWK010000222.1 GCA_030604165.1 Alphaproteobacteria bacterium
CAACACCGTTGTCTCCGTCATCGATTCCCTGTCGCCGCGCGGCGAAAAAGCCTGGGCCGAGCGCTACTTATGGCATCCCTGATACGCCGAATCGACGGACACCGCAAGCTCATGGCCGCGCCGCGCCGCGGGGCCCAACCTGCCAGTCGCCGAGCAGCGCCTGCCAGCAGGTCAGCGCGGCCAGCGCCGCGGTCTCGGCGCGCAGGATACGCGGCCCGAGCCCCGCCCGCAGCAGCTCCGGCACCGCACGCATGGCTTCGCGGTCGGCCGCCGAAAAGCCGCCCTCCGGCCCGATCAGCACGGCCCAGGAGCGCGCCTCGGCCTGCGAGGTGCGCGCGAGCACCATGGCGATGGGCGGCGCACCGGCCTCGTCGCATACTAGGAGACAGCGCCCCGGTGGCCATGCGGCCAGCACCTCGGCGAGCGGCGCGGGCGCGAACACGGCCGGCACCTCCAGCCGGCCGCACTGCTCGGCGGCCTCCACCGCGTTGGCGCGAAGGCGGGCCATATTGACCCGCGCGGCTTGCGTGAACTCGCTGCGCACCGGCCACAGCGCGGCCACGCCGAGCTCGGTAGCCTTGGTCACCAGCAGGTCCGTCGGCCCGGCCTTGAGCGGCGCGAACAAGAGCCAGAGATCGGACCCGGCGGACTGTGGCCGGTTCCGCGCCAGAACCTCCAAGCGGCAGCGCCCGCGCGACGCCTCGGCAACGCTGGCGCGCCATTCGCCATCGCATCCGTTGAACACGGCCAGGCGGTCGCCCGGCCTGAGCCGCATGACGGTGGAAACATAATGCGCCTGCGCGCGCGTCAGCGTGAGCGCCGCGCCGGCGGCCAACGACCCGTCCACGAACAGGCGAACGCGGCGCTCCCGGCCGCCCGCCGCGGCCTGTGACTTCGCTGCCTGCCGCTTGCTCCGTGGCTTGGTCATGGCCCGCGAAACGCCTCGTCGAAGGGTTGCGCCCGCCTTGTCTATGGCCCCGGCGCGGGCTATCACCATACAACATGAGCACGCGCCCTTCGAAGCCCGGCGACGGTCTGCTCGCAGCGCCGCCGCTAGTGGCGACGGGACGGATCGAGCGGCTCGCGCCGCGGGCGCTCAAGCCCTATGTGGCGTTAGCCCGGCTCGACCAGCCGATCGGCGTCTGGCTGCTGCTTTGGCCCTTGTTCTGGGGCATCGCGCTGGCCGCCGAGCGGCTGCCCGACACCCGCCTGCTGGCCTTGTTCGCGCTCGGCGCCTTGGTCATGCGCGGCGCCGGCTGCACCTACAACGATATCGTCGACCGCGAGTTCGACGCCCGCGTCGCGCGCACCCGCACGCGGCCGCTGCCCTCCGGCGCGATCGGCGTCAAGGCCGCCATTGTCTTCCTGGCGCTGCTGCTGGCGGCGGGGCTGGCGATCCTGCTGCAGCTCAATCTCTTCGCCATCGTCCTCGGCGCCGCCTCGCTCGCCCTGATTTGCAGCTATCCGTTCATGAAGCGCATCACCTACTGGCCGCAAGCCTTCCTCGGCATCACTTTCAACTGGGGCGCGCTGCTGGGCTGGGCCGCGGTGAGCGGCGGCCTCGCCTGGCCGGCCGGGCTGCTCTATGCGGCGGGCATCGCCTGGACGCTCGGCTACGACACCATCTATGCCCACCAGGACAAGGAGGACGACGCCCTGATCGGCGTCAAATCGAGCGCGCTCGCGCTCGGCGCCAAGACCAGACCGTGGCTCTGGGCGTTTTACGGGCTCGCGGCGGCGGGGCTCGCCGGCGCCGGCGCGCTCGCCGGGCTGGGCTGGCCGTTCTATCTCGGCCTCGGCGCGGCGGCGGCGCTGTTCGCCTGGCAGGCGGCGACGCTCAGGCTCGACAACCCGGCGGATTGCCTCGCCAAGTTCAAGACCAACGGCTGGGTCGGTGTCGTCGTCTTCGCCGGCATCGTGGTGGCCAAGGCGCTCGGCTGAGGGGCGCGCGCTTCAGGTTTCGATTATCGCGAACCGGGGTTGGGAGAAGCGCCGCGCCGTGGCGCGCAGCGCCTGGCTGCGCTCGGCGCGGACGGCGTCGTCGCGAATGGTTTCCAGGATGAAGGCGTCGAGCTCCCGGTCGGCGGCGAGCAGATCGCGCGCGTGGCGTAGCACCTCGAGCTTGCTCATGGCGCCGAAGCGCCGCCCCGCCACCGCCACTTGTGCGAGCGCGACCGGCGCGCCGTGCGCGGCGAGGCAGCCATAGCGCGTCAGATAGCTGTGCACGGCGCCGAGCTCGGCCGCGCCCTCGGGCGCCAGGCGAACCTCCGACAGCAGGCCATAGGCATAGTTGCCGGGGGTGAGCTCGGTCTCGTGCATGCGCGCGAGCTGCGGCGCATCGAGATAGGTCAGCGCGAGCGGGGCCCGCGCGCCGGGCGAGGCTTCCAAGGTCGCGGGGATCGCGCCGTAGCTCGAAAAGTGACCGGCAGAGACCACGTCGAAATCGTAAAGCCGGGCGGAGAGCACCGGGATCACCACGCCCGGACCCAGGGCCGCAAACTTGCGCGCCAGCCGGCGCGGGGCGCCATTGGCGCCATAGGCGAGCACGGCGGTGCGTTGCGACAGCGGCGCCGGAGCCCCGATGCCAAGCTCGCGAAAATAGGCGCCGGCTCGGCGCGGTTGGCCGTCGATGCGCAGCACGGCCTCATCGAGCGCGCCACGCCCGAGCGCGAGCAGGGGCAGTGCCGCGCCATCCACGAACAGGTAGGAATGGCCCGGGCGCGCGAACGGATAGCCCTTGGCCGCGGCGAGCAGCCGGGCGGGCGGCGCGGGGTCGCTCATGGCCCGAGTCTATGCGTGCCGGCGAGCCCGGGTCTACGCCCTTGACGCGCGCGGCCATGCGTTGTCAATGGTGCGTTGTCAATGGTTTGCACGACCGCCAGGGGCCCGCCATGGCCTATGCCTCGTTGCGCGACTTTATCGCCCGGCTCGAAGCCGCGGGCCGCTTGAAGCGGGTCACCGCGCCGGTTTCGCCGGTGCTCGAGATGACCGAGATTCAGACCCGCCTGCTGGCCGAAGGCGGCCCCGCCGTGCTCTTCGAGAACGTCGTGGGCGAGGCCGGGCGGCGCTACGAGATGCCCGTGCTGGTCAATCTGTTCGGCACCGTCGAGCGGGTCGCCTGGGGCATGAACCGGGAGCCGGACGAGCTGCGCCAGGTGGGCGAGATGCTGGCCTTCCTGCGCCAGCCCGAGCCGCCCGGCGGCTGGCGCGAAGCGTTCGAGATGCTGCCGCTCTTGAAACGGGTGATGACGATGAAGCCCAAGAGCGTGACGCAAGCCCCGGCGCAAGAGGTGGTGCTGACGGGCGATGCGGTGGATCTCGGCCGCCTGCCGGTGCAGACCTGCTGGCCCGGCGAGCCCGCGCCGCTGATCACCTGGCCGCTCGTGGTCACCCGCGGGCCGGGCACGGGACGCAGCGACGACTTCAACCTCGGCATCTATCGCATGCAGCTGCGCGGCCGCGACAAGACCCTGATGCGCTGGCTCAAGCACCGCGGCGCGGCGCAGCACCACGCGCGCTGGAAGGCGGAGAAGAACGAGCCGCTGCCGGTCGCCGTGGTGATCGGGGCCGACCCCGGCACCATCATCGCCGCGGTGACGCCGGTGCCCGAGACGCTTTCGGAATATCAGTTCGCCGGCCTGTTGCGCGGCCAAAGACTCTCGCTGGTGCCCTGCAAGACGGTGCCGCTCAAGGTGCCGGCCGAGGCCGAGATCGTGCTCGAGGGCCATGTCAGCCTCGACGAATACGAGGACGAGGGGCCCTATGCCGACCACACCGGCTATTACAACGCGGTCGAGCGCTTTCCGGTGTTCCGCCTCTCCGCCATCACCATGCGCCGCGAGCCGATCTATCTCAGCACCCACACCGGCCGGCCGCCGGACGAGCCCAGCATCCTGAGCCAGGCGCTCAACGAGCTCTTCGTGCCGCTGATCGTCCAGCAGTTTCCCGAGATCGTCGATTTCTGGCTGCCGCCCGAGGCCTGCAGCTACCGCGTCGCCGTGGTCGCCATCAAGAAGGCTTATCCCGGCCACGCCAAGCGCGTGATGATGGGGGTGTGGTCCTATCTGCGCCAATTCATGTACACCAAATGGGTGATCGTCGTGGACGACGACATCGACGCGCGCGATTGGACCGACGTGATCTGGGCGCTCTCGACCCGCATGGACCCGGCCCGCGACATCACCCTGGTCGAGAACACGCCGATCGATTATCTCGATTTCGCCAGCCCCGCGGCCGGCCTCGGCTCCAAGATCGGCCTCGATGCCACCATCAAGATTGGCCCCGAGACGACGCGCCAATGGGGCCAGAAGATCCGCATGGCGGACGAGATAATCGAGACGGTAACCAAGAAATGGCCCGACTACGGCCTGCCCGGCTCCGGCAAACCGACCTGGAAGTGAGGCGACGAGATGAGCAAGAAAACCGCCTTCGTCACCGGCGCCAGCGGCTTTATCGGGGTCAATCTGGTCAAGCAGTTGGGCGCGGCCGGCTGGGCGGTGACGGCGCTGCACCGGGCGAGCTCGAACCTCGCCTACCTCGAGCGCTTTGCGGCCACGCGCGTGGTCGGCGACATCACCGACAAGGCCTCGCTCCTGGCTGCCATGCCCGACGGCGTCGACGCGCTCTTTCACGTCGCCGGCAATGTCAGCTTCGATGCCAAGGGCGACGCAGCGCAAACCGCCGCCCACCGCGACGGCACGAAGAACGTCGTCGAGGCGGCGCTCGAGAAGGGCGCCAAACGTTTTATCCACACCTCATCGGGCGCGGTCTTCGGGCTGCAGGACGGCGTGCCGGTGACGGAAGAGACACCGTCGAACGTCGCGGAGGTGCCGATCAACTACTTCCGCACCAAGACGCTCGCCGAGGACGCGGTGCTCGCCGCCGTGCCGCGCGGGCTCGATGCCGTGTGTGTCAATCCGGGCAACGTGGTCGGGCCTTTTGACCGCGTTATTTGGGGCCCCTTCGTCAAGGCCATCGCCAAGGGCGAGCTCACCGCCGTCGGCCCCGGCACCGGCAGCTTTTGCCATATCGACGCGGTGGCCAAGGCCCATATCGCGGCCTACACCAAGGGCCGGACGGGCGAGCGCTATATTCTGGCCAGCACCCAGGACCGCTACGAAGAGATCGCGCAGATCGTGGCCGAGCTGGTCGGCGCCCAGGCGCCTGTCGTCGCCACCGAGCGGGCGCCGGGGATGACGGAAGAAGTCTTTTTCGCCACCGCCAGGAACCAGATCCTGGTCTGCGACAAGGCGATCCGCGAGCTCGGCTTCGAGACCGTGGCGCTGCGCCGGATGTTCGAAGACTTGGTCGCCTGGATGGTGGACGAAGCGCTCCTGCCCGTCGAGTGACGGCCGGCCATCGGCC
>JAUVWK010000452.1 GCA_030604165.1 Alphaproteobacteria bacterium
CCACGATCAACTTCGCCGCCCCGGCTTTCGCCTTGCTCTTCGTCATCCAGGCGCTCCTCCTCGGTTGGAGCGCGATCCGGGGAAAGGTCGCCTTCCGCTTCCGTGCCGACCCCTTCGGCTGGAGCGGCTTGGGCATCGTGGTTTTTGCGATGGCGCTCTATCCTCTCATTGCCTGGCGCGCGGGCCATGGCTGGCCGAGCGCGCCGATGTTCGGGGTCGCGCCCGGCCCGACGACGATCTTCACGCTGGGTTTGCTGTTGTTGGCCGAGGGCCGCACGCCGCTCCACCTGGTCGTGATCCCGCTGCTCTGGTCGCTCATCGGTGGCGCGATGGCCTGGCTGCTCTACGTCCCCGAAGACTTCGCCTTGCCGCTCGCCGGTGTTGGCGTGCTTTGTCTGGTTCTTTGGAAAAACCGGCGGCACGCGCGTCGGTGATCGTGCGTCACGGCGTGCCGTCGCCTGTCACACCTCATGCCCCGACCCCTCCGCTCGCTTGGGATGGAGTTGCGGCAGCTCGTGGCGGAAGAGGCGTTTCGACGGCTCCGTGTCGAGCTCCTGGGCGTAGCGGTGGCCGGCGTAGGTGGCGTGGACGATGGCGGCCGGCGCCAGGCAATCGCCGATGCGGGTGAGGGAGGCGATGCCGGCGCGCTCGGTTGCCGCCGGCTCGGCCTTGAGATCATGATATAGCGCATCGTGCGGTAGCCGGGCGGTCACCATGACCACGGCGGCGGCGGGGATGGTGCGCTCGCGTTCGGTGTAGACGTGGCCGAGCAGCACGTGATCGGCCGCAATAGCGAGCAGATTGTGGTGCGTGATCGTCGCGACCCCGAGCTCGTCCAGGTGGCGGGCGATGCGCTCGAGCTCGAGGGTATTGACCGTGTAGGCGGCGATCTCGGCCGCCGGGGTCACCAGCGTCACCTCGCGGCCGGCCTGGCGCAGCAGCTCGGCGAGCACGTTGGCCATGTAATAGTGGTCGTCGTCGAACACGACCACAGGCCCGTCGGGCAGGTTTCCCGCCATGATGTCGTCGGGCGTATAGACCTCCGCCGCCTCGCTGCCCGGCACCGGGTCGTTGTGGGCGCGGCCGACGCCGTCGCCGCGCCAGCGGGCGCCGGTCGCGAGCACGACATGGCGGGCGCCGAAGCCGCGCACGTCGGCTGCGTCAAGCGCGCTATCGCGGTAGACCGCGACGTTGGGCATTTTGTCGAGCTGGCTGGTGCGCCAATCGCGCACCCGGGCCCAGGCGGCCAGCCCCGGCAGGCGGCTCTCGCGGCTGACGCGCCCGCCGAGTTCCTGGGTCGCTTCGGCGAGGGTGACCGCATAGCCGCGTTGGCCGAGCGCGCGCGCCGCCTCGAGCCCGGCCGGGCCGGCGCCGACGACGAGCACCGCATCTCCTGAGCCCTTGGCCGCGATGCTCTCAGGATGCCAGCCGCGGCGCCACTCCTCGCCGGCGCTCGGGTTCTGCGTGCAGCGCAGATTGACCGCGTGGAAATGGCTGGCGACGCAGATATTGCAGCCGATGCATTCGCGGATATCGTCGCTCCGGCCCGCCTCGATCTTCTTGGGCAGAAATGGATCGGCGATCGAGGGCCGCACCGCGCCGATCATGTCGAGCACGCCGCGCTCGATCAGCGAGGCCATGGTGTCGGGCGAGGTGAAGCGGCCGACGCCGACCACCGGCTTGGTGGTGACCGACTTGACGAAAGCGAAATAGGGCTCGTGCACGTTCTCAGGCGCGAAGCGGGAGGTCGCCGAATCGCCCTCCCAGGTGCCGACCACCACATCCCAGAGATCGGGCAGCTCGGCGAGATGTTCGATCATCGCCTTGCCGTCCTCGTGCGCCTGCAACCCCTTGGGCCCGATCAGCTCGTCGATGATCACCCGCACGGTGACGGCGCACTCGCCCTTGGCCGCCTCGCGCGTGATCTCGATGAGCTCGCGCAGCAGGCGGGCGCGGTTCTCGAGGCTGCCGCCATATTCATCCGTGCGCCGGTTGCGCGGCGAGAGGAAATGGAAGGCCGCCACGGTGAACTGCCCGCTCACATTGACGATGTCGACGCCGGCCTGCATGGCGCGTTGCACCCCGGCGCGCCACCAGCGGTGCAGGTCGCGGATGTCGTCCTTCTCCATGGCGCGGGCCTGCACCGGGTCGTACTCGCTCACCGGGCGCGCCAGCGGGCCCACCGGCACCTCGCGCGAGAGCCGGTTGGCGAGGAAGCCGCCGGAATAAGCGAGCTGCACGCCGAACAGCGCGCCGTGGGCGTGGACCTCGTCGCAGGCGCGGGCGAGGATGGGGATGTCGCGGTCGTCCCAAAGCGTCAGCACAACCTCGGGGAACATCTCCGCGTTGGGGTGGATGCCGCAATGCTCGCTGTTGATTACCGCCCAGCCGCCCTCGGCCTTGACGCCCCGCATGCGGGCGTGGCCGCGCGGGCGCAGCCGCCCCATGCCGTTGCAATGACCCGGTTGGTAGAAACGGTTGCGCGCGACCTTGGGGCCGATCTGAACCGGCTCGAACAACACGTCGTAACGGGGGTCGCGGGTCATGGGGCAGTTCCTTCAGGGGTCTCGCTCATGGCACTACGCGATTGGCACCACCTCGACCAGGTTATCCGAGAAGGTCGGCGCCCGGCCCAGGTCCGCGTAGCGCGCGGAATTGACGGCGTTCACGGTGTTGCCCGAGCGGCTGCTCTTCAGCCAGTAGCCCATTGGCGCGACCACCACGCCGAGCCTGGTGTCGTCGCTCACTGTCGCCACCGCCGCGAACGCCCCTCTGTCGTTATGCACACGCACGGCGGTCCCTTGCCCGATGGCGCGCGCCGCGGCGTCTTCGGGATGGATCAGCAGCAGCTGCTCGCCGGCGTGGCGCAATTGCCTCGGCAAGTTGGCAAAGCTCGAATTGATGAAGGCGTGGCTCTTCGGCGAGAGCAGGTTCAGCGGATAGCGTTGCGCCAGCTCGGGCGCGCCGGCCGGCGATTCGCGGGGCGGGATAAAGCAGGGCAGGGGGTCCACGGGGTCGTTGGGCTGGAATTCCTCCGAGCCCTGGCGGAAGCCCGCGAAGACGAAATTGCCCTTTTCCGCGAGCGAGGAGCG
>JAUVWK010000119.1 GCA_030604165.1 Alphaproteobacteria bacterium
AGGCCGCGACCAAGGGCGTCGCGGTCAACCCGGCGTCCCACACCAACCATCTGGTGCTGGGCTGGGTCTATCTTGCCAAAGGGCAGCCCGATCAGGCGGTCGATGCCATGAAGCGGGCCGTCGAGCTCAATGCCAATGACGCCGACAGTTACGTCTTTCTGGCTAACGCAACCGCCTTCGCCGGCGACGGCGACCAAGCCATCGCTCTCATCGAGGAGGGCTTCCGCCTCAATCCCAACCCCAACAATTGGTATTTCTCCTCGCTCGGCTTCACCTATTTCAGCGCCCGTCGCTACGAGGACGCGGTCGCCACGCTCGGCAAGGTCGAGAAGGTGCCCATGATGTCGAACCGCTGGCTCGCCGCCTCCCTCAGCTATCTCGGGCGCGAGGCGGAGGCGAAAGTCGCGGCCAAGGCCTATCTCGAGCGCTATCCCGACTTCAAGCTCTCAGAGCACCTCAAGACGACCTATTTCAAACACGCGCGCGACCGCGAGCACTACGCCGAGGGCCTCCGCAAGGCCGGCATGCCGGAGTAGACGGCGCCGCTAGCGCGGGTGCCGTCCACACTTGGAAAACGCGCTAGCCCGCCTTCGCCAGGCTCCGCAGCACGTAATGCAGGATACCGCCGTGGCGGTAATATTCGGCCTCTTCGGCAGTGTCGATGCGGCAGGTCAGGTCGATCTCTTCCACCGAGCCATTGGCGCGCGTGAGGCGGCAGGCGACGCTCATGCCGGGCGTGATGCCGGCGGCGATGCCGGTGAGGTCGATGGTCTCCGAGCCGTCGAGTTTCAGCGTCTTGCGGCTGACGCCGTCGGCGAAGACCAGCGGCAAAACGCCCATGCCCACCAGGTTCGAGCGGTGGATGCGCTCGAAGCTCTCGGCGATCACGGCCTTGACGCCCAGCAGCCGGGTACCCTTGGCCGCCCAGTCGCGCGACGAACCGGAGCCATATTCCTTGCCGGCGACGATCACCAGCGGAACCCCGTCGGCCTGGTAACGCATGGCCGCGTCATAGATCGTGGTCTCCTCGGCGCTCGGCATATGGCGCGTCACGCCGCCCTCGGTGCCGGGTGCCAGCTCGTTTCTGAGCCGGACATTGGAAAAGGTGCCGCGCATCATGATTTCGTGATTGCCGCGGCGCGAGCCGTAGGAGTTGAACTCCGCCGGGCCGACCTGGCGCTCGATCAGATAGCGCCCGCCCGGGCTCTCCTGCTTGATGGCGCCGGCGGGCGAGATGTGGTCGGTGGTGATGCTGTCGCCGAGCAGGCAGAGGATGCGGGCGCCCGCGATGTCGGCCACGGCGCCGGGCTCGGCGGCCATGCCCTCGAAATAGGGCGGGTTGCGCACATAGGTGCTGCTCTCGTCCCAGTCATAGGTGAGGCCTTGCGGCGTTTCGACCGCGCGCCAATCATCGGAGCCGGTGAACACATCGGCATATTCCTGGCGGAACATCTCGGGCGTGACCGCGGCTCTCACGGTCTCCGCGATCTCCTGGTTGGTGGGCCAGATATCGCGCAGGAAAACCGGCTCGCCGTCCGTGCCCGCGCCGAGCGGCTCGCCGGCGAGGTCGCGTGTCATGGTGCCCGCGATCGCGTAGGCGACCACGAGCGGGGGCGAGGCCAAATAGTTGGCCTTAATGTGCGGGCTGATGCGGCCCTCGAAGTTGCGGTTGCCCGAGAGCACCGAGGTGACCACGAGATCGCCCGCGGCGATCGCGGCCACGAGCGGCTCGGCCAACGGGCCCGAATTGCCGATGCAGGTGGTGCAGCCATAGCCCACCAGGTTGAAGCCGAGCGCATCGAGGTCCTGCTGCAGCCCGGCGCGGGCGAGATAGTCCGTCACCACCTTGGAGCCGGGCGCGAGCGAGGTTTTGACCCAGGGCTTGACCGTAAGCCCCTTGGCGAGGGCGTTGCGCGCCAGCAGCCCGGCCGCCAGCATGACGCTTGGGTTTGAGGTGTTGGTACAGCTCGTAATCGCCGCGATCACCACGTCGCCGTGGCCGAGATCGTAGTCCGCGCCCGCGACCGGTGTCCGCGCGCCGTGGCGCTTGGGCGCGAGCTTGAAGGTGTCCGACAACGCGCCCTGAAAGCGGGGCGCGGCCTGGGACAGTAAGATCTTGTCCTGCGGACGCTTGGGCCCGGCGATGGAGGGCTCCACCGCGCCGAGGTCGAGCGCCAGGGTGGCGGTGAACAGCGGCTCGGGCGTCTCCTTGTCGCGCCACAGGCCCTGCGCCTTGGCGTAGGCCTCGACCAGCGCCACTCGCTCGGGCGCGCGGGCGGTGAAGGCGAGATATTTGACGGTCTCGGCGTCGATCGGAAAAAAGCCGCAGGTGGCGCCATACTCGGGCGCCATGTTGGCGATGGTGGCTTGATCGGCGAGCGAAAGCTCGTCAAGGCCCGGCCCGAAAAATTCGACGAATTTCCCGACCACGTCTTCTTGACGCAGCATTTGGGTCACCGTCAGCACCAGGTCGGTGGCGGTCGCGCCCTCGCGCCAGCGGCCGGTCAGCTTGAAGCCGATAACCTCTGGAATAACCATGGAGATCGGTTGTCCCAGCATGGCGGCCTCCGCCTCGATGCCGCCGACGCCCCAGCCCAGCACCGCCAAGCCGTTGACCATCGTGGTGTGGCTGTCGGTGCCGACCAAGGTGTCGGGATAGGCCACCTGTCTGCCGCCGATTTCGGCGGTCCAAACCACTTGCGAAAGATATTCCAGGTTCACTTGATGGCAGATGCCGGTGCCCGGCGGCACCACGCGAAAATTCTGGAAGGCCGCTTGCCCCCAACGCAGAAAGGCGTAGCGTTCGCGATTCCGCGCCATCTCGAGTGCGACGTTGTTCGCAAACGCGCCGGCCGAGCCGAACTTGTCGACCATGACCGAGTGATCGATCACCAAATCCACCGGCGAGAGCGGATTGATCCGTGTCGGATCGCCGCCGAGCTTCGCCAGGGCCGCGCGCATCGCCGCCAAATCCACCACCGCGGGCACGCCGGTGAAATCCTGCATCAGCACGCGCGCCGGGCGATAGTTGATTTCTCGGCTCGAGCGCCGTGTCGTGAGCCAATCGGCCATCGCCTCGATGTCGTCCACGCGCACCGTGCGGCCGTCCTCGTGGCGCAGCAGATTTTCGAGCAACACCTTGAGCGAGAATGGCAGCCGCCCGATGTCGCCGAGCCCGGCGTCGCTCGCCGCGGCAAGGCTGAAATAGTCGTAGTCCGTACCGCCGACGGTGAGCGTGCGGCGCGTCTTCAAGCTGTCCTGGCCCGGAACGGTCACGGCGGTGCCTCCCTGAACGCCCGGCGCAGATCGCCCCGGACACGTAACATGAATGAGATATATGCATGGCGCCGACGTGCAAGACGCCGGCGGCCGGATATTAAAGCATTATCCACGCGCGCGGAATCGCCCCGGCCCGAATCTCGTGCGCTGGCCCGTGCACCAAAAGACGCAATAACCCGGCGCCGTCGTCAGGCTTCGGGCAGCGCCTCGACGAAGCGTTTCATCGCCGCCAACACCGCGTCGCGCGCCTCGGCATGGGGCGTGTGGCCGCAATCGGGAATAAGCAGCGTCTCCACCGGGCCGGAGACGCCGGCGGCGATATGCTCGAGCTGGGCCGGCGTGCCATAGGCGTCGTCCGCGCCCTGGATCGCCAACACCGGCGCCTGAATCGCGGGGAGGCGGTCTTTCATATGCCATTCTCGGAAGGCCGCCGTCAGCCAGACGTTTGACCAAGCGCGGAACATGCGCTCGGTATTGTCGCCGTGGTACCGGGTGAGTTTCGCCCTCAGATTACCGCTGTCATAGGCCGCGACGGCGGCCTGTACGCCCGCGATGGAGGCGTCTTCGACGAGTATGTGGGCGGCTTCGGTGATAACGCCCAAGGTTCGCTCGGGGAAGGCGGCGGCGAACAGAAGGGCGATCGAGCCGCCGTCGCTGTGCCCGACGAGAATCGCCTGCTCGAGACCGAACGCGTCTAGTATCCGAGGCAAGGTCTGCGTGGCTTCGTGCTCGAGATAGTCGGTGGGATGCGGCCCGTCGAGGGCCTCCGAGCCGCCGTAGCCGCGGCGTTCGTAGACCATCACATTGCAATCGGTGCGCCGTGCCAGGTGCTCGGGAAAGTCGCGCCAGAGCGCGATGCAGCCGAGCCCTTCATGCAGGAACACCAGCGTCGGCGCTTCGTGCGGGGCGAAACCATAGGCGACGGCGCGCAGGCGATGTCCGCCCGCCCGGATCTCCAAGACGGGCGAATCGTGCAGCGACGACTCTCGGGCTTTCCGATCCGCCTTACGCGGCAGCACGGGCTCGTTGCCATGCCTGAATTTCGGCCACAAACGCATGATGTTTCCGCCCAATGGCTTGCCGCGGGCGCGGGCGGTGGATACGGTATGCCCGGCCCGCACCATGCCTTAATACGCGCGGGCCGCACGGCGTGTAAACGATAAGGTTGCCATGACGGAGCTGGCGCAGGGCGCGCGCTTCGCGGCCGAAAATCTGGCCTGCATACGCGGCGAAAGACCGGTCTTCTCGGGCCTCGATTTCACCCTCGAATCGGGTGGTGCCCTGCTTCTGCACGGCCCCAACGGGTCGGGGAAATCGAGCCTTTTGCGCATCCTGGCCGGATTTCTTCAGCCCGTCGACGGGCGCCTGACCTGGAACGGCGCGGCGCTCGGCGAGGCGCCGGAAGCCCACCGCGAACGGCTGCATTACGTCGGCCATCTGGACGCGGTCAAGCCCACGCTCACGGTGGCGGAGAACCTGCGCTTTTGGGCCCGCTCGCGCGGCCACCCGCAAGCGGCGGACGACGCGCTGGCGCGCCTCGGGCTCGACGCTTTGGCCGACGTGCCGGGACGGTTTCTCTCCGCCGGGCAGCGCCGCCGGGCGGCGCTGGCGCGCCTTTTCGCCACCCCGGCCCCGCTCTGGCTGCTGGACGAGCCGACCGTCACCCTCGACGCCGAGGCGACCGCGCGGCTGGAAGGCATCGTCCGGGCGCACCGGGCGGCGGGCGGCATGGTGGTGGTCGCGACCCACACCGAAATCGGCCTTGAGGAGGCGACACGCATCGACATGGGCGAGCACAGCGTGTCGGTCGAGGCGGCGGTTGGCGCGTCGGCGGACGACAGCCCCGGCGACGCGGACGACGAGCCATGGTGAGAGCCTTCCTCGGCATCCTCGGGCGCGACCTCAAGCTTGCAGTACGGGGCGGCATCGGCAGCCTGGTCGCCGTGGTTTTTTTCGTCATCGCCGCGTCGCTTTTCCCGCTCGGTGTTGGGCCGGAGCTCAACCTGCTCGCCCGCATCGCGCCCGGCGTGATCTGGGTGTGCGCCCTGTTCGCCACCATGCTCTCGCTCGATCGGCTATTTCAGGAGGATTACGAGGATGGCAATCTCGAGCTGCTGGCACTCGGGCCCCTGCCGCTCGAGCTCGTGGTGCTCGCCAAGGTCTTGGCCTATTGGCTAACCACCGGCCTGCCCTTGATCATCGCGGCGCCGATCCTGGCGGTGCTCCTCAACATGAGCCTGTCTGGCTTTACCATCCTCCTGGTCTCGCTGCTGTTGGGCACGCCGATTCTGAGCCTCATCGGCTCGGTGGGCGCGGCCCTGACGGTTGGCTTGCGCCGGGGCGGTGTGCTGATTTCGCTCTTGGTCTTGCCGCTCTATGTGCCAATTCTTATTTTTGGGGTTGGCGCGGTGGATGGAGCCATCGTCGGCTTGAGCGTGCGGGCCTATCTGTTCGTTCTGGCCGGGGGGCTATTGGGAGCGCTCGTGCTGGCGCCCGTTGCAAGCGCGGCCGCCCTGCGCATGGCGCTCGAGTAAAGAGCGAAACGGAGCCGGTATGGCGAGGCGAGCGAAAGCAAGGGCAAGCATCCACTTTTTCGCCAATCCGGGGCGCTTTCTCCGCGCGGCGCGCATCGCCTACCCGTGGTGCGCGGGCGTCGCCGGGGTTTGTATCGCCGCCGGGCTCGTGCTCGGTCTCTATTTGGTGCCGGCCGATTACCGCCAGGGCGACGCTTACAGAATCATGTTCGTCCACGTGCCGTCGGCCTGGATGGCGATGTTCATCTATGTCGGCATGGCGGTCGCCAGTGCCGCGGGCTTCATTTGGCGGCACCCTCTGGCCGACGTGGTGGCGAAGGCAAGCGCGCCCGTCGGCGCGGCCTTCACTTTTATCGCGTTGCTCAGCGGCTCGCTCTGGGGCCAGCCGATGTGGGGCACTTGGTGGGTGTGGGATGCGCGCCTCACCTCGATGCTGGTGCTATTTTTCCTCTATCTCGGCTATATCGCGCTCCAGAACGCCTTTGAAGACCCCACCAAGGGCGCTCGCGCGGGGGCGATTCTCGCCCTGGTGGGCGTCATCAACATTCCCATCGTGAAATTTTCCGTCGACTGGTGGAACACCCTGCATCAGCCGGCGACGATATCGAAAGTCGACACGCCCTCCATGCACGCTTCCATGATCGCGCCGTTGCTGCTGATGGTGGTCGGGTTCACGGCCTATTACTTCATGGTTCTGATTTTGCGCGTGCGCGGCGAAATCGCGGCGCGGCGCATCCGCAACCTGCGGCTCGCTCAAGCCGGGCACTAGAACTTTTCCCGCTGGCGCGGAATCGCACCGGCCCGCTCCCGTGCAAACGTGAATTCCGCGGCCCCGGCCCGGTTTCAGACCGGCTCGTCGATACCGACGATTTCGTACAGCTGGTCCAGGTGCGGCACGTCCACGTGGCGGCCGTGAAAGATCGCGATGCCGTCGTCCTCAAGCTCTTTGATGGTTCGCGTCACGGTTTCGGCACGCGCACCGACCAAGGCGGCGATGTCTTGGCGCGCCAGCGGCAAATTGAACTCCACGCTATCGTCCGGGCCGCGCACGCCGAAGCGATCTCTGAGAATAAGCAGCAACGACACCAGGCGGACGCGGATCGGCACCTGATGAGCGCGCAACAGCAGCCCATCGGAGGGCCCGGGGTCGCGCGCGAGCGTGCGCAGAAAGCGCCTCACCAGCGCGGGGCTCCCGTCGAGCAGGCGGCGCATGGTTCGGCTCGGAACCAAGCACACTTGGCAATCCGTCAACGCCCGCGCGGTGGCGGCGTGCCGGTCCTCGGCGAAATAGCTGCGATAGCCGATAAGCTCGGCCGGCCCGACCAATCCGAACGCGGTCTCGTTGCCAAAGGCGTCGATCCGCCAAAGCAAGACATAGCCGCCCGACACGCAATAGATGCCTTGCGGCTCGTCATCCTGATTGAAGATCGTTCCGCCGCGCCGGTGCGACCGCGTTCGCCGCGTCGTGTTGAGGAGCTCGACTTCGGAGGTCTCCAGCTCGCTCCACTCGATATGCGCGCCGAACCGGCATTCGTCACACTTGGTCAACTGACGCGACGTCAACGATTCATCCAAGACTTTCCTCCTTGGCTGCGCACCACCGCATTGGTCCGCAGACACCAGCCTTCGCCGGAACTCGAATTGCCGGCAAGGTGCAAGCGGTTACTCGGTACGGCCTTGATCTAGATCAAGTTGAATACCCATTGAAGTCAAGAAATATCGCGAGGTACCTCGCAAAGCCAGCAAAGAACCGCCAGGGCGAAATTACAGAAACATATTAGATATGCGCGAGGCCTTTTTCTTGGCGGCGACTGAGACATCATTATTGGTTGTGGCGTAACGATCGTGCCGTCGCGATAGTCACGGCCGATCGCGGGATCGCGCACCTTGTCGTCGCAAGGTCCAACCTTCGTCGTCGCAA
>JAUVWK010000448.1 GCA_030604165.1 Alphaproteobacteria bacterium
CGCCTGCGCCAGATCCGCCTTCAGGTCCTCGATATCCTCGAGGCCGACCGAGAGTCGGACCAAGCCATCGCCAATGCCGAGCACCGCCCGTTCCTCGGGCCCGAGCCGCTGGTGGGTGGTGGTGGCCGGATGCGTGATCAGACTCTTTGTATCACCTAAATTATTAGAAATATCAATGAGTTGTAGGCGGTTCAGGAATTTGAACGCGGCCTCCTTACCGCCCCCCAGATCGAACGAGACGAGCGTACTTCCGGCGCTCATTTGGGCGGCGGCGAGCGCCGCCTGCGGGTGGCTGGAGAGGCCCGGATAAAGCACCGTCGCGACCGTCGGCTGCGACTCTAGGAATTTAGCGATCTCGAGCCCGTTCGCGCACATCCGCTCGACACGAATAGGAAGCGTTTCCAATCCTTTAAGTAGAATCCAGGCGTTGAACGGGCTCAGCGAGGGGCCGGTATGGCGCATGAACGGCCCGAACTCGTCGACGATGAACGCCTCGGAACCCAGCACCGCGCCGCCGAGGCAGCGGCCCTGACCGTCGATATGTTTGGTGGCGGAGTAAACGACGATTTCGGCGCCAAGCTCCAAAGGGCGTTGCAGCAGCGGGGTGGAGAACACGTTATCGACGATCAGCCGCGCGTCGACGGCGCGGGCGAGCTTTGCCACCGCCGCGATATCGATGATCTCGAGCGTCGGGTTGGACGGCGTCTCGATGAACGCACAGCGTGTTTCCGGCCGGAAGGCGGCGCGCCATTGCGCCAAATCGGTGCCGTCCACGATGCTCACCGCGACGCCGTAGCGCGGCAATAGCTCGCTCACGATATAAAGGCAGGAGCCAAACAAGGCGCGCGAGGCAACCACGTGATCGCCGGCCCGCACCTGCGACATCAGCGCGGCGAACACCGCCGCCATGCCGGACGCCGTGGCGCGACAGGCTTCGGCGCCCTCGAGCAAGGCCAAGCGCTGCTCGAAATTCGTCACCGTGGGGTTGCCGTAGCGCGAATAGATATAGCCGGGCGATTCGCCCTTGAAGCGGGCTTCGGCAAGGTCGGCGTCGTCATAGACATAGCCGGAGGTGAGGTAAAGCGCCTCGCAGGTCTCGCCGAATTGCGAGCGTTCCTGGCCGCCCCGCACCAGGCGGGTCGCCTGGCGCCACGTGCGGGCTTGCTCGACCGTGTGCTTGGTCATGATCAATCGCCCTTATCAAAAAAACCCCGACCATTCGGGTCAGGGCTTTTTCAGAGCTCCGACCTTTTAGCCGCATGTTTTACGTGGCCGCAAGCCGGTCGACTCAAATCGCCACGATCTAAGCGGCGGAAAAAGCACGTCTTGGCGCAGGCGTCAAGGGGCAATCGGGGGCCTTGAAAGGCGCGGGTTCAGCTGCAGGCGCCGCCGCCGAGGACGCAGAATCGCGCGCAGTGGGGATGGTTGAGCTTCACGGCGGTCTCGCTCTCCGCGAGGCGACGGCCGAGCTCGAACTGCCGGTCGTAGGGCAACAGCGTGCACGGCAGCACCACCGGGTGGTCCTCGCCCTTGCGTTTGACGACCATGCGCGACGTGGCGCACATCATGGCGTTGGGGCTCACCTGCAGGGTGTCCCAGCAGGCCGTGGTGATTTCGGGGACATCGGCGCCGGCATCCATCTCCGGAAACAGCACCAGCTGCTTGCGGTCTTCGGCGTCGAGACCGAGGCCCAACTTGGCGAAGAGGGCGGCGTAGCCCCGACGCAGGCTGCGTTCGCTTTCGCCCCAGCGGGTGCGACCGGCGACGGTCACGGCGAAGCCCTGCTGGGCCAACCACGAGAGGCCGTTGAGCGCCGGGCGCCAAGCGTGTTCGCGGCGTTCGAGCTCGTGCAGGCTTTGGCCGTAGTGGTCGATCGAGACCCGCAGCGCGAGGTTTCCGCCATAGCGCTGTTTGAGCGCCAGCAGCCCGTCCGCGCACTTCATCATGGGGCGCATGGCGTTGGTCAGCACGAGCGCCCGATAGCCGCGCGACAGGGTGTCCTCCAACAGCGCCATCAGGTTCGGGTTCATGAAGGGCTCGCCGCCGGTGAAACCAATTTCTTCGGTGGCGAAGCCGTTGCGACCGATTTCGTCGAGGTAGGGGCGCACGTCGTCGCGCGAGAGATAAGTCAGGCTGTCGTTGCGCGGGCTGGACTCGATATAGCAGTTGGTGCAGGTCAGGTTGCACAGCGTGCCGGTGTTGAACCAGAGCGTCTTGAGCGCCATGAGCGCAACTTGGGCGCGGGCGCTGCCGTCGGCGGTGACGTCGGGGTCGCTGAACTTGGCCGGATCGAGCGAGTCGACGGCGGCGGCGCTCGGCTTTGTCAGGATAGGGGGCACTCGTCGTTTCCTTTCGGTCTTCTCGTGTCTTATGCCGCGTGTTCGCGCGCAGCATGCCGGGAGCGAGGCGCCCCAGATACTCACAGGCCATCACTTTTGAGTGTGCGGCGGCCGGGGCCCAGCCTCGCTTGGCCCACGCCGCGGTTGAGATCGACCCCCGATTTGCTTAATAGTGGTGTCTGGCGCGGGTGTAGCTCAATGGTAGAGCAGAAGCTTCCCAAGCTTAAGACGGGGGTTCGATTCCCCTCACCCGCTCCAGTTTTATCCTCAGCTTTATCCCCCGGTCTTTTGGCGCTTCGGCGTGGCTGTGCCGGTCCTTGATATTAGTGCCCGGGCGGCGGGGCCGGATACCATTCGTCCGGTTCGGGTAGCGTCATGTCCTCGCTCATGGTGAAGATCTCGAACGAGGTCGCCAGCGTCGGCTCGGTGCCGAAATAGTGGAACCGGACCGAGTCCTTGACGAGGCCCGATTGCGTCACCGGGAAGCCACGCGCCTCGAATTCCTCGACCTGCTCGTCATAGGTCATCGCGTCGCAGGCGACGGCCACGTGCTGGACGCCTTCGCCGTGCTCCTCCAGGAAATCTTTGTAGATGGTGGGTCCGTCCAGGGGCTCGATGATCTCCCACATCATTTTGCCGGTCCAGGCGAGACAAACGACCATGGAGAAGGTCTCGGCCTCGCCGCGATAGCGGGTATTCTTGATCTTCGACTCGCCGCGGTAACGATAGATCCGCCACGGCCCGATGCCGGCTTTCACGTAGCCTGCCATGGTCCGTTTGTAG
>JAUVWK010000108.1 GCA_030604165.1 Alphaproteobacteria bacterium
CCCGGCCGGCACTGCGGCAGCAGCACCCCGAGAAAAACCTGCCACGGCGGCGCGCCCAGATCGCGGGCAGCCTCCAGCGTAATGTCTTGAACCCCGCGCAGGGAGGCGAAGATCGGCAGGATGGCGAGCGGCAACAGGAAGTGGACCAGGGTTACGATGACCGAGCCCGGGTTATAGATAAAAACTGTCAGCGGCTCCGATATGACGCCGATAATGAGCAGCAACGAATTCAGGATTCCGTCGGTCCCCAAGATGGTTTTCCAGGCATAGATCTTCATCAGATAGCCGCCGAACAGCGTCACCAGTGAGATGAACAGCAGCAGCGGCCCGAAGCGCCCGGCCTTGAAGCGGATCACGTAGGCGAAGCCGAAGGCCAGAACGGTCGTCAGCACGGCAATCGTCAGCGCGATGACGAAGGTGAAGACGCCGACCTCGAAATACTCCTCGAAAGTCTTGATATAGTTGTCGAAGGTGAAGTCGGGGACCATCCGACGCCGCTTGATGCGCCAGAAGCTGATGACGAAAAAGAACGATATCGGGGCGATAAACAGCGCGCCGAACACCGCCGTCGAGGGCAGCGCCAACAAATAGCGGCCGGCGCGGCCGATTCTCATCGGTCTTCCAGAACCCGTTGATCGCCAAGCGACCAGCCGATCCGAACCGTTTCTCCGACCGAGAATTTCCGCCGCAGCGCGAGGTCGGAGCTATGGACAACGGCTTGCTGGCCTTCGTCGAGCGCGAATTTGAACTTCACGTAGGGGCCGGAAAAAATGATGTCGATGAGCTTGCCCGTCAAGATCACATCGCTCGCCGCGTCGTCGGCATCGAGACGTATGACCTCGGGCCGGACCACCACGATCACCGGGCCCGCGGCGCCGGAATCCGGGATGCTCACGCCGGCTTTCAGGCGCACCGTGCCGTGCTCCCTGTGTCCCGAGAAGATATTGGCCTCGCCGACGAAGGTCGATACGAAGCGCGTTTTCGGAGCCGAATAGACCTCCTCCGCGCCGCCCTCCTGCACGATGTTACCGTCTTCCATGACGGCGATGCGGTTGGCCAGACCCAGCGCCTCTCCCTGATCGTGGGTGACGAACACGAAGGTGCCGCCGATCGAACGGTGGATGCGGCGCAGCTCTTCCCCCATTTCCTTTCGCAGTTTGAGGTCGAGCGCCGCCAGCGGTTCGTCGAGCAGCAACACTTGGGGGCGCATGACCAGCGCGCGCGCCAAGGCGACCCGCTGCGCTTGACCGCCCGACAGCGAATCGGTGCTGCGCTCCGCGAACTCCTCCAAGCGAACCAGCGCCATGATGTCGTGAATACGCTGGTCGAACTCAGCGCCCCGGACCTTGGCGATGCGCAGTCCGTAGGCGATGTTCTGACGCACCGTCATGTGCGGGAACAGCCCGTAGCCCTGGAACACCATGTTGGTCGGCCGCCGCTCGGGCGCCAGGCGCGTCACATCGGCGCCGGCGATTTCGATGCGGCCGGTGGTCGGCGCGATGAAGCCGCCGATCAAACGCAGGAGCGTGGTCTTGCCGCAGCCCGAGGGGCCGAGGATCGCCAGAAAATCGCCCCTGTAGATATCGAGATCGAGCGGCTCGACGGCGGCGATCTTGCCGTACTGTTTCGAGACCTTGCGCAGCCGGACCAGAGGGTCGCCCCCAGGGTCCGGCTGCGCGGAAGGCGAATCGCTCATGCCTTGAGGAAGCGCTCGTATTCCTCGAGAAGATCGTCAAACGTAGCCAGCGTCGGGTGCGTATCGAGCGGCGGCATCTTCCAGATCTCGACCTTTTGCGTGAAGGCGTCCAGATCGGCGTAGTGATATCGCGTTTGCAGACGCTCCGACAATTCCGGTACCGCTTCGAGATTGCAAATCCCGATCTGCAAGGTCTCGCCGAATTCCACTTGTGCTTCTTTCGAAACGGCGTGGTTGATCAGGCCGTAGGTTACGTCGAGGTTGGGCGATTCTTGCGGTATCACGAGAACCTCGAGATAGGCGCCCGTTCCCTCCTTGGGCACGACCGTGCCGAGTTCCTTGCCCTTTTCGAGGGCCATGGCGGCGACGGCGTCCCAGCCCAGGGCCGAAATCACCGCCTCGCCGCGGGCGAAGATGTCCGCGGCCTCGGCGTAGCTCTCGGCCACCGTGCGGGCATGGTTCTTCTTGACGTCGATTAGGAAGTCGATGGTCTTCTTGAGCTGCTTATGGGTCATCAGGGTCGAGTGCTCGGCGCCGCCCGCGACCGATCCCCAGACGATGTAGTTGGCCAGCGGGTCGTTGATCATCACGACCTTACCCTTGTATTCGGGCTTCATGATATCGAACCATGAGGTCGGCACCTCGCTGACCTTGTCGGGGTCGTAATGCATCGGGTAGAAGCCCCAGTTATAGGGGATGCCCCACTGTTTGCCGCCGAAGGTGAGCGCTTCCGAATCCCGGAACTGCGGGATGAGATGCTCGAAGTTGGAGATTCGGCTGACGTCGATGGGCTGGATCAGCCCGCTATCGTTCGCCAGGCCGGAATAGGCCGCGTCCAGGGAATTGAAATCGATCTGTCCAAGACCGCCGGCTTGCAGCTTGGTGATCGTTTCCTCATTGGAGCTGATGTAGGTCGCTTGAAACGTGATGTCGTTGCGCTCGAGATAGTCCCCGACATTGTAGAAGCTGTCGAAGCCCTCCCAGCCGATCCAGTTTACGGTCGTCCCGGCGAGGGCCCGGCCCACCGGCAGGGTGAGGGTCGCCAATCCGCCGGCCGCCGCCATGCCAAACAAAACCTTGCGGCGTGTCACCGGGGCGAAGGTTCGAGGCGAGATTGCGCTCGAATCAGGATCGTTCTCGTTGCCGTGCTTGCTCATGATTTGTCTCCCGCGTCATGTTGTTTTACCCCTCATCGGGGCTCTTTCAGTCGGTCCTGATGGACCACGGCTGTACACCGCTTATTGCCTCCGGATTCACCGATCGAGGATCGCGATCGCCTCGATCTCGATCAGCAGGCCCTCGAAGGCGAAGCCGGCCACTCGTAGGTTCGTTATTGCCGGGCCGGGCTCGGGGTAGAATTCCCGCAAGACGGCGTCAACCGCGGCAGTGGTTTCACGGATGCGTTCCCAGTCTCCCTCTCCATGCCAGTAGCTGTTGATCTTGACGACGTCATCTTCGTCGGCGCCTGCTTCCGCGAGCGTGTTGCGCACGAAGGTCAGGACATTGCGGGTTTGCGTCGCGATGTCACCGCCGACGGCGTGAGCCTCGGCATCGGCGGAAATCTGGCCGCCGACGAACACCAGGTTGCCAACGCGCCAGCCTTGGGTGAACGGGTTTTCCGGAATGCTCCAGTCCCAGTGGTTCGGTGGCATGAGGCGCTGTTTCTCTTCACCCAGCACGCCGATCCCCTCGACCTGGATCAGTTCGCCGGCAAGCGGAAAGCCCGCGATGCGCACGCCGGTTCCGCTACTGGACGGTCGGGCCATATGCCGCAGGCGTACCTGCGTCATCTTTTCCCAATAGTCGGTGACGTCGGTGCCTTCGCCGAAATACCGATAATACGTGTTCTGGCGCAGCAGGTTTTGTCGGTCGCCGCCCGCTTGTTCGAGGACACTTTCCAGATGTTGGAACGCGTTGGCCGTTTGGGTCGCGATATCGCCGGCGCCGAGAAGGCGGCCGTCCTCGGCGAGCGAGCGCTGCGCGCCGACAAAAATCAGCTCGCCCGCCTTCCAACCGTGACAAAACGGCATCGGCTGGCTCCAGTTCCAGTGGCGCGGCGGCGTCAGCGGCTCTTTCTCCGTGTCAACGACCGCCACGGCTTCCACTTCGATCAGGGCGTCCTCGACGGTGAGGCCGAGGCGCAACTCGGTCGCTGTCGGTCCGGGGTGCGAAAAATATTCCAGGCGAACCCGGTTCATGTCCGCCATGAACCTTTCCACCTCTGCGTCATCGCCGTCACAGTCGTAATAGACGTTGTGCTTGACGATATCGGTCATTTCGGCGCCCGCCGCGCCGAGCACGCTCTTTATGGACTCAAACACGTTACGGGTCTGGGTGGCAATATCGTTGCCGAGCGCCAGGCCCTGTTCATCGAGCGACATTTGGCCGCCGACAAAGATCAGATTGCCCGCCTTCACGCCCTGCGTGGCGGTATTCGAAATGCCGCCACGATGGCCCTCGGGGAGCAATCGAATCTTGGTCACCGGCCGCGTCTCGCCCGTGCCGCCATGCCGCCAGGTCGCCGCGGCGGCGAGCGACCGGGGGTTGGAAGGCGCAGGCATGTCTCGTTTCCGACCACGTTACCGTATTCCACGGGTTCCGCCTTTCGAGCCCGAGAATTTTGCGGATTTCGCAGCAATTCCAAGCCATGATACGAAACCTGCTATACTGAGTCCAATATTCCTGCGGAATAGTGTCGAGAGTTGCCAGCAGCCTGACCATCACTCTCTCATGGGGATGCCCGTGCCGAAGCGTGCGACATCAAAGAGACCTCTGAAAAACCGGAGCCGCAAGGGTCAACGCGCCGCGGACGCCGAGCGCGGCCACTCGGCCATTTCCAGAGCAGTCGACGTAAGCGGCCGCGGCGGTCAGGTAGGCCCGACCAGAGCACCGGATCCGCTCTCCGTCCTGGGTGAAATCAATCGCAAAATCGTCGGCATGCTGCAGTTGGATGGGCGGCGCTCCTATGCCTCGATCGCGCGCGAGCTCGATTTGTCGGAAGGAACGGTGCGCGCCCGCGTCAACCAGATGCAGTGCGATAACCATCTGCGCTTTATTGCGGTCGTCGACCCAGCCCAGCTGGGCTTCACCTCCTGGGGCATGCTCGGGATCAATGTCGTGCCGGGCGCCAGCCCGCACGAACTGGCGCAGTATTTCGCCGCCCGCCCGGAAGTCACCTATGTGATGGTGGTCGCCGCCAAATATGATCTTTTGGTAGAGATCTGCTGCGAAACGGCGGCCGAGCTAAGCGAGTTCTTGGAAGATCATTGCTTTGGCTCCGCCAAAGTCGCGGCGGTGGAAACGATGGTTGGACTGAGGCTTTACAAGTGGTTTGCGCAAGTTCCGGCCGAGCGCCTCGCGTCCTCGCATCGCCGATAACGCAATTTTCTCGCCCGAGGTCGGCAATTAGGGCTAGCCGTCGCCCGCGGAACGCACCAATATTTATGACGGAGGATTGGCGGCCCTCTCTGGCCGCCGCGCCCCGGAGAAAACGGGGAACCAACAACGAGTAGGGGCGGCACCATGGCGTGGCAAAGAAAGATATTGCGGGTCGATCTGACGGCCGGGATCTGTACGGCGGAACCCCTCAACATGGAATGGGCGGCCCAGTATTTGGGACAGCGCGGTCTGGCCAGCAAATATCTGGCGGAAGAGATGGACCCCAAGGCGGACGCGCTCTCGCCCGAGAACCGGCTGATCTTCGCCACCGGACCGCTGACCGGCACCGCCGCGCCCACCGGCGGGCGTTATTCGGTAATCACCAAGGGCGCCTTGACCGGCGCCATCGCCTGTTCGAACTCCGGCGGCTATTTCGGCGCCGAGCTCAAGCTGGCCGGTTGGGACATGATCATTTTCAAAGGCAAGGCACCGAAGCCGGTCTACCTCTGGATCGCCGACGATCGGGCCGAGCTGCGCGATGCCGAAGGCTTTATCTGGGGCAAGTCGGTCTGGGAGGCCGAAGCCCTGATCAAGGCGCGCCACCAGGATCCGCAGATCAAGATCGCCTCGATCGGCCGCGCCGGCGAGAACCTCGTGCGTTACGCCTGCGTCATGAACGATTTGGACCGGGCCGCCGGACGCTCCGGCGTCGGTACCGTGATGGGGTCGAAGAACCTCAAGGCGATTGCCGTGCGCGGTACCAAGGGGGTCGCGGTGGAGGATCCGAAGGCGTTCCTGGCGGCGGTAACCCGGGCGCGGGAATTGCTGGGCGCCAGTGAGGTCCGCGACGATCTGGCAAAAAATGGCACGCAATCCATGATGGACGTGACCCAGGCGTTTGGCAGCTTGCCGACCCGCAACAACCGAGACGTACAATTCGAAGGCGTGGAAAAACTCAACGCCGCGGCGATGGCCACGCGGCGGCGCACCGACGGGCGCGCCAACCTGATCACCAACAAGGCCTGTTTTGCCTGCACGATCGGCTGCGGGCGGGTCGTGCGCATGGACCCGACGCACTTTGCCGCCGCCGGCAAGGATCGTTATCTGACGGCCTCGGGCGGGCTCGAGTACGAGTCCGGTTATGCCCTCGGGCCCATGGTCGGTGTCGACGACATCGACGCCGCGACCTACGCCAATTTCGTTTGCAACGAGCAGGGCATGGACCCCATCTCGTTCGGTTCCACGGTCGCCGCGGCCATGGAGCTCTATGAGACCGGTGCGATTACCGACGCCGAGACCGGCGGTATCCCCTATGTCTTCGGCTCGGCCGAGGCGCTCGTCAACGCCGCCGATCTGACCGGGAGCGGCGAGGGCTTTGGCAAGGACCTCGGTCTTGGCTCCAAGCGGCTTTGCGAAAAATACGGCCATCCCGAGTTCGCCATGGTGGTGAAGGGCCAGGAGTTTCCCGGCTATGACGGGCGGGCGATGCAGGGCATGGCGCTGGCCTATGCCACCAGCAATCGCGGCGCCTGTCACTTGCGGGCCGACCCCTACGAGGACGATTTCTCCGGCGGCAAGCTCGAAGGCAAGGCCAAGATCGTCAAGACCACCGAGGATCAGAACACGGTGGTCGACGCCACGGGCTTGTGCGCCTTTACCATGATGATCTGGAGCCTGGAAGAGGTCGCCAGCCAGCTAGACGCCGCGTGCGAGGGCGATTGGACAGTCGAACGCCTGCGCGATACCGGCGAGCGCATCTGGAACTTGGAGCGACGCTTCAACCTGGCTGCCGGGTTCACCGCCGCCGATGACACGCTGCCCAAGCGAATTCTCAAAGAGGCGGCGAATAGCGGCTCCGGCAAAGGCAAGGTCGCCGAGCTTAGCAAGATGCTGCCCGACTATTATGAGCAGCGCGGTTGGGACCCGGACGGCGTGCCCACCACACAGACCTTGCAGCGTCTCGGCATTGGATGAAGGTCAAGGTCGAGTTCATAGCGATCGAGCGCCCTAAATCCGGGTCCGCCGACAACGGCGAGACCATCGAAGTCGCGAACGGCGCAGCCGTGTCGGAGGCGCTTCTGTCGCTCAATTTGGGGCGTACGACGTCGTTTTTGACCCTGGTCAACGGTGACCCGGTCCCGCCAGAAGAGCGCGCGAACACCCGGCTCAAGGAGGGCGATACGCTTTGCCTGTTCCGGCCGCTCAAGGGCGGTTGAGAGGCGGGGCCCAGCCACCCGCGCCAGATCGGCGCCTGGTTAGGCGTCTTCGGAGCCCGATAGATCCCGATGAATCGTCTCCGCGGCGTCCTTGCCGGCGCCCGCGGCGAGAATCACCGTGGCGGCACCGGTAACCACGTCGCCGCCGGCATAGACCCGGCGGCGCGAGGTCTTGCCGGTCTTCTCGTCGGCGATCAGGCAGCCCCATTTATTGGTCTCCAGCCCTGCGGTGCTCTTCAGGAGCAGGGGATTCGGCGAGTTGCCGATCGACAGCACCACACTGTCCACCGGGATCACGAACTCCGAGCCCTCGATCGCAACCGGTCGCGCGCGCCCCGATTCGTCGGGTTCGCCCAGCTCCATGCGTTGGCACCTGAGCCCGGTAACCCAGCCTTCATTGTTGCCCAGGACCTCGATGGGATTGGTCAACCAGTGGAACTCGACGCCTTCCTGGGTGGCGTGATGGTACTCCTCGACGCGCGCGGTCATCTCGGTCTCGCTGCGCCGGTAGACGATAAGCCCTTCCTCGGCGCCCATGCGCAGCGACGAGCGTATCGTGTCCATCGCCGTGTTGCCGGCGCCGATGACCGCGACCCGCTTGCCCGCCTTGATCGGGGTGTCGGCGTTGGGAAAATCATAGGCCCGCATGAGGTTGATGCGGGTCAGGAACTCGTTGGCCGAATACACGCCGTTGAGGTTCTCGCCCGGTATCCCGAGGAATTTCGGCAAGCCGGCGCCGGTGCCGACGAAGACCGCGGCAAAGCCCATGTCATCGAAGAGCTGGTCGAGGGTGAGGGTCTTACCGATGATGACGTTGCAGACGATTTCGACGCCGCGGCGCTCGAGGATGGCGATTTCCCAGTCGAGGATCGCATTGGGTAGGCGGAATTCCGGGATGCCGTAGCGCAACACTCCGCCCGCGGCGTGCAGGCCCTCGTAGACGGTCACCGGGTAGCCCATCCGTGCCAGCTCGCCGGCACAGACCAAGCCGGCCGGGCCCGAGCCGATCACCGCGACCCGCTCGGCGCGCCACGGCGGCGTGCCGTTCTCGGTCGCCGGCTGGGCGCGCTCCCA
>JAUVWK010000508.1 GCA_030604165.1 Alphaproteobacteria bacterium
AGCCATGAAGCGAATAGACGAGGCTCGATTTCATGACGTCGCGCCCCAACCGCAAGCCGCGACGTTGTAAAATACCGGCAGTGTCATCGTCCACTCTCCCTTCGTTCGGCCCACCAGACCGCTGATTCGCATCGGGAATCTACCTATAACATATTATATTTATTGCGTTATTTTCTCTTCCGGTCAAGGCAGACAATGCTCCATCCGCTAGAACGGTTTGGCCTCGGCAAAGCGCTTGAGCACGTTTGTCGTCAACTTGGCGATGTTGTTGTCGTAGTCGTTCCAGGGCAGCGCGGCGCAATAGGCGATCGAGCCGGTGGAGAACACAGCGCCGCCGCCCGGGGTTTCGAAGAACACCATGTCGGCGCGCACCGAGGGGTGCTCGGTGCCGCCCATGCCCGGATGGTTCACCAGGATCTCCTCGTTGACCACGATGTAAAGGTCGGTGTGGTTCTCCGAAGTGGCGACCACGAGCGCATGCGGCGGCGTGCCCAGCGCCGGCTCCGCGCGGTCGAGCTCGTTGCCGGCCGCGCCGCCGCCATGGAAACCGAAATCGCCGATCAGCTCGTCCTTGCCGATGCCGGCGAACATGAACTTGACGCGGGGATCGAAGCTCGCCGCGTTGCGCCGATAGTAGGACGAGATGTCGAAGCCCTCGGCGGTGAAGCCGTTGCCGGCGAGGCGCTGCGGCTCGGTTTCGCCCTGGTGGCGCCAGAGGCCGCCATATTCGCCGGTGAAGCTGTGATAATACTCGCCCGTATCCGCGCCCCAGGTCTTGATCGCCGCCTCGCAGCGGCGCACCTCGATGACGCCCGGCACCTCCTGGTGGAGCGCGACCCGCCAGTAGAAGCCGTTACCGCCCATATACATCAGCCGCCCGCCGCTTTGGGTGAAGTCGAAGACGGCGTCGCGCATCTGCTTCGAGTAATACTCGGGATGGCCGGCCGTGATCAGCACCCGATAGGGCTTGAGCGCCTCGGCGCCCTCGTAATGGATGTCCTCGTCGCCCACCACGTCGTAGTCGAAGCCGAAGCGCTCGAGCCAATCGATGATGTAGAGGTCGAGGTTGAACTCGCGCAAGTTGGTGTCGTGCTCGCCGAAGCAGGACCACTGCGTCTGATATTTCGGCCGCATGTTGAGGATCGGCCGGAGCCGCGAGGAGTAGCACACGCCGCTGCCATCCGAATGGGTGTCGTAGAGCGAGCTGCCGTATTCCCGGTGCACATTGAGGAATTCATGCGCCGGCCCCATGACCGAAAGCTGCCCGGTCAAGAGCTCGGCGATGGGGCCATTGAAGGCCAGATGCTCGTTGGCGTAGGCCATGTAATGCACGGTGGGCAGGAGAAAGGCGATCTTGCCCTCCTTGCCCGGCTCGGCGCGCACGGCGAAGGGGATGTACTCCTCTGCAACCCCGGAGCCGTCGCTCGCGCGCAGACGCGCGGCATAGATTCCGCTCGCGGTGCCCTTGGGCACGGTCAGCGCGAAATCCACTTCCCAGCCGGCGTCGTAGACGTCGTCGTCGTGAAAGTGGATGGCGCCGTATTGCGCGCGGGCGTGACGCCAGCACAACTCCTCGCCGGTCCAGTTCCAGCCGGTCATGGCGCGCGCCGGCAGGTTGACGATCTCGCCGTGGAGATGATGGCTCGAGACATCGGAGATGCGGAGCGAGGGGATGTCGCGCGAGAAGTCCCAGGCGCCGAGCACGGCCGGGGCCAGATGTCGCGGGATCGCGGTCTCCTTGAGGGCCTCGATCTCGGTGCGGTTGAGCACTCTTTCCACCAGCCGCGGCCCGTCGATCTTGCCGTTGTAACAATGCCCGCAAAGCGTGCGCGACTTGGTCCGGCGCTTGAACAGGGCCGCCATAACCAGCGGCGCGTCGTTGCTGGCGACCTGGCGCAGCCTGAGCGTCTTTCGGCTCGAGCCGCCATGAACGACGCGGGCATAGGCGCGCATGGGCTGCTGGTAGACGCGCAACTCCTTCTTCTCGGCGTCCCAGCTCGCCGCCGCGAGATACCAGTGGCGCGACAGCATGGGCTTGCCGACGGAAACCGTCTCGACCCGCCCCCGGCCGTCGCCCACCATGAGCCCGACCGAGCCATCGTCGGCAACGACGAGAGCGAAACCGCTTTTGTCGCGCCCGTGCCACTTGCCCACGATGCCTTGTAGGCCCTTGCGAGGCGTGGTCGGCTAGATCATCGCCTGGACCGTGAAGCTCTTGAGGGTTTCGAGCAGCGGGCGGCTCTCGACGAGAGCGAAGGAGCCGACGTGGAGGCGCTGCCGGCGGCCCTTGTAGCGCCCCGAGACCGGGGTGCGGAGCAGTTTTTCCTTGAAGCTCGGGCCGGCGGGCGAGGTGTCGCCGCAGATCAGCTTGACGATCTCGACCCGATAGTTAGGCAGCTCGCAATTGACCATGAAGCTGACCGTCTCGCCCGGCCGGGCGCTGACGCGATCCGAATAGCCCGTGATTTTCTTCATTGTCCCAGCCCACTCCCCAGATTATTCGACCCGCTTTCGAAGCGAAGCGAGTTCGGACTACCATGACACCCGACGCAACCGTGACACCGGCGCAAGGGGGACGCTGCGCGCATGATACCGCTCTGCAACCGCGCGGTCACCACGGCCACGCCACCGAACGAGACCTGACGCGCTCTTTCGAGACGGCCCGAAAAGGCCCCGGAAAGGCATTGTAACGAGTCTCGAAGATCACGATATTTCTTTGTCCCACTC
>JAUVWK010000114.1 GCA_030604165.1 Alphaproteobacteria bacterium
AGCGGATTTCGTCTCGACCGCCGATCTCAAGGCCGAGCAAACGCTGATCGAAGAGCTGCGCCGCGCGCGGCCGCACTTCGGCTTTCTGCTCGAGGAGTTCGGCGCGCTGCCGGGTACGGACTCGTCGAATCGTTGGATTGTCGATCCGCTCGATGGCACCACGAATTTTTTGCACGGCATCCCGCATTTCGCCATTTCGATCGCGCTCGAGCGCGACGGTCAGCCCTTCGCCGGGGTGATTTACGATCCCTCGCGCGACGAGATTTATTGGGCGGAGAAGGGCATCGGCGCGTTCATGGTGGGGGCCTACACGAGCGAACGCCGGCTGCGCGTGTCGGCGCGGCGTAACGTCGCGGAGGCCTTGATCGCCACCGGCATGCCATACAAGGGTCGCGCCAGCCATCCCGAATATCCCGCCATGCTCGGCGCGGTGGAGGAGGCCAGCGCCGGGGTGCGCCGCTTCGGCTCGGCGGCGCTCGACTTGGCCTATGTCGCGGCGGGGCGCTATGACGGGTATTGGGAGTTTGCCTTGTCGCCCTGGGACATCGCGGCCGGTGTGCTGATCGTGCGGGAAGCGGGCGGCCTCGTGACCGAGGTCGACGGGGGCCCCAACATGATGCAATCGGGCGATATTCTGGCCACGAACGGCCGCCTGTACGAAGCTCTTCGTGCCACGCTCGGCAGCGCGGCCGGCGCGACACCCGCGCTGCCGGCCGAGGCCCCTTGAGACCGCCGATGAGCGGGCCATACAGGAGGCGGTTGTCGGGCGAAAACCCCTATACTATTGTGCATTCGGGGAATTGCAGCAGGAGGCGTCGATAACAACGCCGGAGTTCGCCCCCGCATGAGCGGGATTACGCTGACCAAATACCGTCGCGCCGCGCGCCATCGGCCGACCGGCGCGGGCGCGGCATATCCGGTCGCCCTGTTGGCGGCGGCGCTTTCGTTTGCGGCGGCGCTGGCCGCGCCTCAAGCCTTCGGACAAGATACCGTGATCATCGGCGGCAGCGGAAAACCGGCGGTCGAGGTGAACCTGGAGGTTCTGGACCTGCTTGGTGCGCCCGCCCCGGACGGCGGACTAGCGCTGCGGCACCCGGGCGTTACGGAAGGCGGGATCGGCGCGATCACCTTGCGCCCGCCGACCCTCGAGCGGCCCGCCACCGTGGTGACCGAGCCGCTTCCGTGCGAGACCGATGAGCAGATCGCCGCGAGACTGCAAAAACCGATCCCGTTGTTGCAGCCGGCGACGGCGGAGCCGCGCATGGAGGGCACGGCGCAAGCGGCGCCCGCGCCGGCCCCCGCACTGGCCCCCGCAACGGCCAAGGCGGAGCCTCCGGCAGAGGCGGTGATCAGCCGTCGCACGCCCGAGGTCGAACCCCAGCCCCTGCGGTCCGTGCCCGACGACGCGACCCAGACCCGCCGCACCGAGCCCGAGGCGATCCAGCCGATCCGCGTCCCCGAGCGCGAACCGGCCGCGACCCCCATACGCGAACCCGCCGAACCGAAACCGGCGGCAACGGCGGCCCCCGAGCCGCCGCCCCTGCCAAAAGCAGAGGCGGCGCCGGAACCCATGGCGCCAGAGCCCATGGCAATCGTGAAGGAAACGCCCAAGGCGGTTGTCGAGCCCGCGCCAAAGCCGATCGTGGAACGGGAGACGGTTGCGGTTCCGGAGCCCCCAGTGGCGCCGCTACCGCCCACGGCACTGGAGCCCGTCGCCGCCGCGGCGCAAGCGCCCGAGCCTGTCGCACAGCCGGCGGCGCCGGCAGCCGAGCAAGAAGTCGCGGCGCTCACCCCGGTCGTCGTGCCGCTCGCGCCGGGCGCCATGCTCCGGGTCGAGTTTCAACCTGAGAACGCGGACCTGCCCCAATCCATCAAGGACAAGCTCGCCGCGGTAGCCCGCCAGCTCAAGGACGATTCGTCGCTCCGGTTGCAGCTCAAGGCTTACGCCGGGGGCACGGCGGAATCCGCCAGCCAAGCGCGCCGCCTGTCGCTGTCGCGGGCGCTCGCGGTGCGCGCGCATCTGATCGAAGAAGGCCTACGCAGCACCCGAATCGACGTGCGGGCGTTGGGCAACCGCGCCGAGGAAGGACCGAGCGAGCGCGTCGACGTGATTGTGATCAAACGCTGATTGGGGCTGACGCAACGATGCAACGGGCGGGGTCGAACCTGTCGCCACGGATCCGGACATGAGCCGACCTGGCGCATTTATCATCCGAATGATCATTTTCCTGGTGTTCGGGGTCGGCGTATGCGCCGCCCTGTTCGTCACCCTGGCCGACGCCTTCATGGCCAATCCGGTGCTCAACGGCGTCATCCTCGGCGTGCTCATCCTCGGCATCGTCTACGTCTTCCGCAAGGTTCTAACACTCAACGCCGAGATCGACTGGCTGGAAACCTACCGGCAGGGTCAGCCAGGCCTGTCGACCCAACGGCCGCCGCGCCTGCTGGCGCCGCTCGCCGCCATGTTGGCGGATCGCCGCGGGCGGGTTTCGCTCTCGGCGGTTTCGCTACGCAGCGTGCTCGACAGCGTCGGCTCCCGGCTCGACGAGGCGCGCGATCTCTCGCGTTATCTGATCGGCCTGCTGATTTTCCTCGGCCTGCTCGGCACCTTTTGGGGCCTGTTGCAGACGATCGGCTCGGTGGGCGACGTGATCGGCGGGCTCTCGGTCGGGACGCAAGACCTAAATTCCGTGTTCGACGACCTCAAGGGCGGCCTCGAAGCGCCCCTCGAGGGCATGGGCACGGCGTTTAGCTCGTCGCTCTTCGGCCTCGCCGGCTCGCTGGTGCTCGGCTTTCTCGAACTCCAGTCCTCCCAAGCGCAAAACCGCTTCTACAACGAACTCGAAGACTGGCTCGCCTCCCATACCCGGCTTTCGGCCGGCGTCGGGACGGGTGACGGCGATCAGCAGTCGATCCCCGCCTATGTCAGTGCGCTGCTGGAAAAGACGGCCGACAGTCTCGACGAACTGCAGCGCACGCTGGTGCGCGGCGAAGAGGGCCGGGCCGCGTCGGGCGCCAACATGCTGGCGCTCTCCGAGCGGCTCGCCACCTTCACCGACCACATGCGCTCCGGACAAGACCTGATGGTCAAGCTGGTTGAGCACCAGATGGAAATAAAGCCGGTTCTCGAACGCCTCGCCACGCTCTCCGGCCAGCAGGGTGGGCTCGACCAATCGAGCCGCACGCATCTGCGCAACCTCGATGTCTATGTCGCGCGGCTGCTCGAGGAAATGGTCGCCGGCCGCAACCAGATCGTCAACGAGTTGCGCGGTGAGATTAAGGTATTGGCGCGCACCATCGCCGCCATCGCTGAGGAGGAGCGCCGCTAGTGCCTCCTATCACGATTAGGGGGCACTAGGCCGCTGGCGCCATGTATAGCTCGTCGCGCTCCCGTCGCCGCAGCGGATCGTCGGATATTTGGCCGGGCTTCGTCGATGTTTTGTCGACGCTGCTCCTGGTGCTCATCTTCCTGCTCGTGGTCTACATGCTGGCGCAGCATTTCCTCCAGCGCACGGTCACCGGGCAATCCGCGGCGATCGCCGAGCTCTCGCAGCAAATCGCGGAACTCGCCAACATCCTATCGCTCGAGCGCGAGGCCAACGCCGATCTCAGGCTCAACATCGCCCAGCTTTCGGCCGAGATGCAAAACTCGACCGCCGAGCGCGACGCGCTAGTCGTCTCGCTGGCGCTGGCGGAGGGCGAGCGCGACACGCTCAGGCTGCGGCTCGGCGAAATCACCGGCGAGGCTGAGGCCGCCCTGGCGGAGGCCACCAAGAGCAACCAGGAGCTGCTCGATGCCCTGACCCGCGCGGAGGCGGGCGAGGAAAAGGTGCGGGTGCTGCTGGCCGATATCGAGCGACTCAGACGCGACATCGACAGCCTTCGCGCCGTGCGCGCCGATCTCGAGAGCGAAGTCAGCCAGATGGCCGCCGCGCTCGAGAACGCGGAGGGCGAAGTCGCCAGCTTGCGTGAGGAGTTCACCGTGCTGCGCGATAAGAGCGCCGAATTGGAGGCGCGAATTGCCTCGGAGGAAGAGCGCACGGCGTTGACCCAAACGGAGCTCGAGGAGCGGGAGATCAAGCTTCGCGAGGTGCAGGCCCTTTACCTGCAATCCTCCGGCGAGCTCGACGAGGAGAGAAAGCTCTCGCAAGGCCAGCGCGACCAGATCACGCTCCTCAATCAGCAGATCTTGGCCTTGCGTCAGCAACTGGCCCGCATCGAAAAGGCGCTGGACGTTTCCGAGGCCAAAGCCACGGAGCAGAACACCGTGATCGCCGACTTGGGCCGGCGTCTCAATGTCGCCCTGGCGGCAAAAGTGGAGGAGCTGGCGCGCTACCGCTCGGAGTTTTTCGGACGCCTGCGCGAGGTACTGGGCGAGCGGCGCGACTTCACCATCGTCGGCGACCGCTTCGTCTTCCAATCCGAGGTGCTGTTCGCCTCGGGCTCAGCCGAGCTCGGCGCCTCGGGCAAGGAGCGGCTCGTGACCTTCACCGATATCCTCCAGGAAGTGGCGACGAAAATCCCCGACGATCTGCCGTGGATCCTCCAAGTCGACGGCCACACCGACAAGAATCCGATTCAAACGGCGCGTTTCCCGTCCAACTGGGAATTGTCGGCGGCGCGCGCGATCTCGGTGGTCAACTTCTTGGTCGAGCTGGGCCTGCCGCCGGCTCGGCTGAGCGCCACGGGTTATGGCGAGTTCCAGCCGCTCGACACACGCGATGACGAGATCGCCTACCGGCGCAACCGTCGCATCGAGCTTCGCTTGACGCAGCGCTGATCGCGCACGCAAGAGCATTTCAGGATCGAACGGCGCCGGCCGCCTCGTCGGCCGTTTCGTCGGCCGTTTCGTCGCCCGCCTCGTCGCCGGCCGCCGTGCCGAACTGCAGCCGAGCCAGGCGCGCATAGAGGCCGCCCTGCTCCATCAATTGCTCGTGCCGCCCCACGGCCACCACGCGGCCCCGATCCATGACCACGATTCGGTCCGCCCGCAGCACGGTGGCCAGCCGGTGCGCGATCACGATGGTGGTGCGGCCGGCCATGAGCGTTTCGAGCGCCGCCTGAACCGCCTGCTCGCTCTCCGCGTCGAGCGCGCTCGTGGCCTCGTCGAGCAGCAAAATAACGGGATCGCGCAGCACCGCGCGGGCGATGGCGATGCGCTGCTTTTGTCCGCCCGAGAGCCGCAGGCCCTTTTCGCCGAGAAACGTGCTGAAGCCGTCCGGCAAGGAATCGAGAAACGCCGCGGCGCCGGCCGCTTCGGCGGCCGCCCGCACCGCCGTATCGTCGGCGTCGGGCCGGCCATAGCGGATGTTGTCCCAAGCGTCCGCCGCAAAAACCACGGGGTCTTGGGGCACCAGCCCGAACCGGGCGCGTACCCGGTCGGGCAGCGCCTCCCGCACATCCACCTCGTCCACCCGGACTACGCCTCGATCCGGGTCGTAGAACCGGAGCAACAAGTTGAACACCGTGGTCTTACCCGCGCCCGAGGGGCCGACCAGCGCGACGCGCTCGCCGGGCGCCACGTCGAGCGTGTAGTCTTCGAGCGCGGCGTCGTCGGGGCGCGAGGGGTAGTGAAACGTCACCTCCTGCAGGGCAACGGCGCCCCGCGCCGGTTCGGGCAACGGTAGCGGCCGCGCGGGTGTTTCGACCATCGAATCGGTGCGCAGCAATTCGGCCAAACGCTCCGCGGCGCCGGCGGCATGCTGCAAATCCCCATATACTTCGCTCAAGGAACCGACCGAGCCCGCGACAACGACCGCGTAGAACAAAAAAGCCGTCAGCGTGCCGCCAGTAATACGCCCGCCCAGCATGTCGTAACCGCCGACCCAAAGCACCCCCGCGACCCCGGCAAAAACAAACAGGATGACGCAGGCGGTGAGGAGCGCCCGCACCCGCACGCGGCGGAGCGCGATGGCGAAGGCCGCCTCGACCCGTCGGCCGAAGCGCTCGCCCTCGATCGCTTCGTGCCCGAACGCCTGAACCGTGTGCACGGCATTGAGGGTTTCTTCGACATGGCCGCCGATATCGGCCACACGGTCTTGGCTGAGACGCGAGAGCCGGCGGACGCGGCGGCCGAGAAAAAGGATCGGTAGCACCACGACCGGCACCAGCAGCAGCACCAGCGCGGTCAACTTCGGACTGGTGATCAGCAACATGACGATCCCGCCAAGCAGCATCAGCAGGTTGCGCAGCGCAGACGATACCTGGCTGCCGATGACACTTTGCAACAGCGTGGTGTCGGTGGTCAGCCGCGAGAGGATTTCGCCGGTCTTGGTGGTCTCGAAAAACCCCGGGCTCAACCGGACGATGCGGTTGTAGACCGCGCGCCGGATATCGGCGACGACGCGCTCGCCGAGCAGCGACACCAGGTAGAAGCGCGAGTAGGTGCCGATCGCCAGCAGCACGACCATGCCCACCATGTAAAGCAGGGCGCGGTTCAACTGCTGCAAATCGCTGCCGCCGAGGCCCTCGTCGATCAGGATCCTGAGGCCAACGCCCATCGCCAAGACCGCGGACGCCGAGATGGTCAGCGCCACGAGCGCACCGAACATGGTGAGCCGGTACGGCTTGAGAAAACGAAGGAGGTGCCGAATCTGCCGGAGGTTGCGGCTCGGCGCGCGCTCGCCGCCGGGTTCGCGCCTTGGCGCCCGCCGCGAGCCGCTCGCCGCGCTCATGCGCGCGAGACCCGAGCGAGCGCCGTGACGCCGCGGACAAGCCCGGGTTGGCAGAGATTCCGCTTCGGCATGGCGTAGCGCTTCGCTCCTCTGCCCAACTCCCTGACGTGGCAGCACAGGGCTGCGGGCCCCACTCGGGCCGCTTGGCCGCGGGCGGCTCGGTATATCAGCCGGGGCCGCCCGCAACAAGCGCACTTGGGCCGCGGCGCAGGGCCTGCGCGGCGGGCTTGCCAGCACGCGCCGGCGGCGATATATATCGCGGCGTCAAGGTTGGAGCGAGACGATGAAAAAAGACATCCATCCCGACTATCACGAAATCACCGTGGTGCGGACCGACGGCACCAGCTACAAGACCCGCTCGACCTGGGGCAGCCCCGGCGACACGCTCACGCTCGAAGTCGATCCGCTGTCGCATCCGGTGTGGACAGGCGGCCATCGGCGGCTCGTCGACAGCGGCGGGCAGGTTTCGCGTTTCGCCCGTCGATTCAAGGGCTTCAAGATCGAATAGCGGGGGTTTCGGTCGGTACTCGGCACCGGCCCGCTCTCAGGCGAAGACCGCCTCGCCCATCATCGCCAACGCCCCGTCCGGATTGGCCGCCCACAGCTCGGCGCCCGTGTCGCTCGGCTTGCCGGCCACCGTGAACGGCGCCGTGTCGAAGAGCGGCGAGACCGCGCGCACCGCCAAGCGCGTGACGGTCGCCTCGGGTTGGCTGCGCCGGCAAAGGTCGAGCAGCAAGGTCACGGTCAGCGGCCCATGCACCACCAGGCCCGGATAGCCCTCTTCTTCGATGCAGTAGCCCCGGTCGTAATGGATGCGATGGCCGTTGAAAGTAAGCGCCGAATAGCGGAACAGCATCACCGGATCGACCTCGATCGTGCGTGACCAGACGCCATCCGCGGGCGCCGGCTTTGGGGTCGGCGGCGGCGCGTCCGGCTCGGCCAAGGTGCGATAGACGATGTCTTGCTCCTCGGTCAGGGCCACACCCGCCGGGGTCAGAATGGTGTGCTTGAGGGCGACGAAGACCAGGGGACCGGAGCGGCCCGTCTTCGCTGTCACGCCAACGATCTCGGAGCGTTTGGTGAGGGTCTCGCCGACGCGCAGCGGCGCCCTGAAATGGAACCGGCTGCCCGCCCACATGCGCCGCGGCAAGGGCACCGGCGGCATGATGTCACTCAAGCGCGAATGGCCGTCGGGAC
>JAUVWK010000322.1 GCA_030604165.1 Alphaproteobacteria bacterium
GAGCCGGTGCAGCGGCAAATGTGTCCCGACAGCATGGCGCGCACCTCGGCCTCGCTCGGCGTCGAGTTCTCTTTCAGGAACTGCGTCGTCGACATCAGGATGCCGGCGGTGCAGAAGCCGCATTGCAGCGCGTGATGGCGGCGGAAGGCCTCCTGCAATACGCTCAGGTCGTCGCCGTCGGCCAGGCCCTCGACGGTTTCGATCGCTTGGCCCTCGGCCTGCACCGCATATTGCGTGCAGCTGCGCACGGCCCGGCCGTCGACGAGCACCGTGCAGGCGCCGCAGACGCCATGCTCGCAACCGACATGGGTGCCGAAGAGATGGAGCTCGTGGCGCAGGAAATCGGAGAGCAGCAGGCGCGGCTCGGCATGGCCGCTGTAATGGCGGCCGTTGACGGTCAGCTCGACCTTGTGTTTCTCATGGCCGGCGAGGCGCCGCATGCTCAGTGCTCCACCCGGGCGTCAGCGAAGGCCTGCGCGAGCACGCGCCGCGCCAGGCTGCGCGCCAGCGCCTTGCGGTAGGCCGCGCCCGCGGCGATGTCTTCCATCGGTTCGAGCCGCTCCGAAACCGCAGCCGCGATCTCGGCGGCGAGGCCGTCTTGCGCCGGCGCGCCGAGATAGGTTCCGGTATCGGCCAGGAGCGGCCGGTCCTCGACGCCGCCAAAGCCGAGCCTGAGCGCCGCGATCGTGCCGTCCTCGGCGAGTGTCGCCATGGCGGCCGCGGCCGCGATCGCGAAGTCGCCGTGGCGTTGCGCGATCTCGGCGAAGGCGTAGCCGGTGCGCGGCGTGCGGCGCGGCCAATGCAAGGCGGCGATCATCTCCTCCGGCCGCCGCGCGGTGGTGAGCACGCCCTGAAAGAATTCTCCCGCCGGCACCCGGCGCGCGCCGCGCCGCGCCGTCAGCTCCACTTCGCCCCCGAGCGTGACCAGGGCGAGGGGGATCTCGGCGCTCGGGTCGGCATGGGCCACCGAGCCGCCGATCGTGCCCCGGTTGCGGGTTTGGAAATGGCCGACATGGGGCAGCGCGGCCGCAAGCAACGGCACCTGATCGAGCAGCTCGCGGTTGGTCATCACGTCCGCCTGCCGGGCGGTGGCGCCGATGCGTACGCTTTGGTTGAACGAAACACGGTCGAGCCCGGCGACGCGGTTGATATCGACGACGACGGTGGGGCGCACCAGCCGCATGTTGAGCATCGGCCCGAGCGACATGCCGCCGGCCAGCAGGGCCGCGTCCGACCCGAGCTCATGCAACAGCTCTGTGGTTTCCTCGACGCTGTCGGGCCGGCAGTAATCGAAGGCGACAGGCTTCATCCTTGCCCGCCCCCCAACAGCGCCTTGAGGAAGGCGAGCAAGCGGCCGATCGCGCCGCCCGGCGCCCGGCCGCTGCCGCCGACCTTGCGGTCGAGGCTCTGGAAGAACTGGGCGATGAGCACGCGGGTCACGGCGCCCAGCATGCGCTGGCCCACGGCCGCCACCTTGCCGCCGACGCGGGCGTTGTAGCGGTAGGAGAGTTTGGTTCGGTTTTCGCCGGCCGGGGCGAGCGCGATCCAGCCCTCGGCGGCGCCGAAGCCGAGCGCGCCGCTGGCGCGGCCAACCAGGCGCAGCGCTTCCGGCGCCTGCTTGTCGTGCAGCTCGATCTCGACGTCGTAGCTGCCTTTTACCCCGGCGACGCCGATCGTCACCTTCGCGCCAAAGCGGTCGTCGCCGAGCCGGTTCAGGCTCTCGCAGCCCGGGATGGTGGCCGCCAGCTCGTCCGGGTCGAGCAAGAGCCGCCAGACCGTCTCCGGCGCGGCCGCGATGATGGTTTCGCCGGCGCCGCTGAGCGCGCCGGGGCCGGGCGCGACTGCCGCTTTCTCTTTGGTCTCTGTGGTCTCCGCGGGCTCCTCGGGCCTGAGGGCCGAGGCCGGCAGCGGCGTGCCGCCCTGGCTCATCTGCCAGACCCGGTGGAGGTTGAGCGGCAGCTCGACCTGCTCCCGATCGAGCGCGTCCGCGACCGCGTTCGCCATCGCCGCCGGGGTCAGCATCGAGCTGCCGTCGCCCAGGCCCTTGCAGCCGAGCAGGCTTTCAGGTGAGGGCGTGTTGACGTGGCCGACGGTCAACGCGGGAACCTCCGCCGCGGTCGGGCACAGATAGTCGGCGAAGGTGCCGGTCAGCAGATTGCCGTTGGCGTCGTAAGCGATCTCCTCGAACAGCGCGGCGCCGAGGCCGTGCACGAAGCCGCCATGGATTTGTCCCTCGACGATGAGCGGGTTCAGCATGGTGCCGACATCGTGTACCGAAACATATTTGTCGACACTGACACGGCCGGTTTCGCGCTCGACCTCCACCGCGACGAGGTCGAGCACCGAGCCGTAGGTGACCGCCGAGGGCACGCGGTCCTGCGCGTCGGCCGCGGTCAAGGTCGGCGGCGAAAACACCGTGCTTTCGTAAATGCCCGGCTCGGTGCGCTCGGGCATGCCGGCAGGATTCCAATGCGACGCCGCGGCCAGTTTGCGCACGGGAATCGCTTTGTCCGGCACGCCGACGAGGCGCGCCGCGCCTTCCGTGAGCTCGATATCCTGCGCATCGCATTCCATCATCTCCGCGGCCATCGCCTTGAGCTTGGCGGCGACCTTGTCGGCGCAGAGGACGAGCGCGCTGGTCACGGCGGCGGCGAAACGGTTGGCGTAGTTGCCCGACGCGATCGACCAGGCGCTGGTCTGGGTATCGATCTCGGCGATGACATCGACCTGGTCCGGCGCGATGCCGAGCGCGTCGGCGACGATCTGGGCGGCGACCGTGGCGTGGCCCTGGCCGTTCGGCGTGCTGCACAGATGCACCGTGACGCTGCCGGTGGGATCCATCGAGATGATCGCGCTGGCGTTGGCGCCGGACTTGGGCGCCGCCTTGGCGCGCTCCTCGGCGACTTGCGCCAACGTCACATAGGCCATGTTGGAGGCCGAGGGTTCGACGCCGACGGCGAAGCCAATACCGTAGAGCCGGCCCGCCTTTCTCGCCGCTTCGCGCTTGGCCTTGAGCGCCTCGTAATCGGCCAGCCGCAGACACTCGTCGAGAACCTTGGCGTAATCGCCGGAATCGAGGATCGAGCCACCGGGACAGACATAGGGGAAGGCGTCCTTGGCGACGAAATTGCGCCGGCGCAACTCGGCCGGATCGATGCCGAGGCCCTTGGCCGCGAGCTCCATGATGCGTTCCAGCGCGAAGAAGAACTGCGGTCCGCCGAAGCCCCGATTGAGGCCGGTCGGCATCTGGTTAGTGACCACCACGATGTTCTCGATGGCGATGTTCCGCACGCGGTAGCAGCCGTTCGAGGTGGAATGCATGCGATAGAGCGAGGCGGGCTCGGGTGCCCGGACATAGGCGCCGACATTGCAGATATTGCGGAACCGCAAGCCCACCAGCGCCGCGTCGCCATCGAAGGCGGCCTCGACGCGGCCGATGCGGTCGGTCGACGACGACGAGGCCATCAGATGCTCCAGCCGGTCCTCGGTCCATTTCACCGGCACGCCGAGGAGACGGCTGACCGCGCTCAGCAGAACGATAGCGGGAAACACCGCCTGCTTGATGCCGAAGCTGCCGCCGCTCGCCGGCGGAAAGATCAGGCGCAGCCGGTTGCCCGGCACGCCGAGCGCACCGGCCATCAGGGGGTGCAGCACATAGGGGCCCTGAAAATTGGACCACACCGTAAAGCGGTCGGGCAACGCTTGGTAATGCGCGATGACGCCATAGGTCTCCATCGGCGTCGAGGCATAGCACGGGAAGCGGTAATCGAGCTCGAAGACATGCGCGGCGCCGTCGAACGCACCGTCCGGATCGCCATAGTCGAAGCTGCGCCGGCTGGCGACGTTCGAGCCGAGCTTTTCGTGCAGCAGCGGCGCGTCGTCTTCCAGCGCCCGGCCGGGATCGACGACCGCGTCCAGGGGCTCGTAGTCCACCGCGATGAGATCGAGCGCATCCTCCGCGATGTAACGGCTCTCGGCGACCACCACCGCGACCGGCTCGCCGACGAACCGCACCTTCTCGATGGCGATCGGGTAATAGGCGATAGCGACCTTGACCACGCTCGGGATCGGGCGGGTGATCGCCGCCACTTCTGCGCCGGTCACCACTCCGACAATGCCTGGCAACGCCTCAGCCTTGGCCGTGACGATGCCGCGAATACGCGCGTGGGCGTGGGGCGAGCGCAGGATGGCCA
>JAUVWK010000269.1 GCA_030604165.1 Alphaproteobacteria bacterium
CGATACCGGCAAGAAGGACGATGACGGCAACGCCGTCATGTCCACGGTGGGCAGCGCGGGCGCGCTCGAAAAGCTCGACGCGCACACGGTGCGCTTCCACCTCAACCGCGCCGATTTGTCGCTGCCCGAGAGCATGGCGGATTATCCGGCGCTCATCGTGCACCGCAATTTCGAGAACGAGGGCGGCAATCTCACCAAGAACCCGGTGGGCACCGGCGCCTACACGCTGAAGGAATTCGCGGTCGGCGAAAAGGCGGTGCTGGTCAAGCGCGCCGACGTGCCGCATTGGGGCGGCGAGGGCTACCTCGACCGGATCACCTATATCGACCATGGCGACGACATGTCGACGCGCATCGCCGCGTTGGCCTCGGGCCAGGTGGATCTGGTGGCGCGCACCAGCGTCGAGCAGGTCGAGACCATGAAGAACCTGCCCGACGTGGTGGTCTATGAGGCGGTCACGGCGCAAACCGGCGTCGCCCGCATGCGCGTCACCGAAGCGCCGTTCGACAACAAAAAGCTGCGCCAGGCGATCCAGGCCAGTGTCGACGCCGGCAAGGTGTTGCAAATCGCCTATCAGGGCCTCGGCGTGCCCGGCGAGGATCACCATGTCTCGCCGATCCATCCCGAATACGCGGAACTGGCGCAACAAAAGCAGGATTACGACCTGGCCAAGAAACTCTTGGCCGAGGCCGGCTATGCCGACGGCATCCAGATCACCATCGATTGCGTCGCCAACCCGACCTGGGAGCAGAACACCTGCAAGGCGCTGGCCGAGCAGCTCAAACCGGCCGGCATCGACCTCGCCATCAATATCATGCCGGGCGGCACCTATTGGGACCGCTGGATGTCGACGCCCTTCGGCTTCACCTCCTGGACCCATCGCGCGCTCGGTGTGCAGGTGCTCAACCTGGCCTACCGCAGCGGCGTGGCCTGGAACGAGACCGCCTATGCCAACCCCGAGTTCGACCGCTTGCTCGACGAGGCCGGCAGCAAGCTCGATGTCGGCGAGCGGCGCCAGGTGATGGCCAAGCTGCAAGCGATCCTGCAGGACGATTCGATCATCTCGCAGGATTACTGGCGCTCGGTGTTTACCTCGGCGCATAAGCGCGTGCGGGGCTACTACACCCAAGTTGCGCTGGAGCATCATTACAATCAGGTGTGGCTCGCCTGATTACCCGGTTGTCTTGCGGCGGGGCGGAGCACGGGGGCGCCCCTCCGCCGCGTCGGTTCGCGCTCTCGCCCGTTTGGCGCTCGCCATGACCGATAAACGCCTCGGCGCGTTCTAGCGGCGAAAGCGGTCGCGCGCCCCATGCCCCTGTTCATCGCCAAGCGCGTCGTTTTCATGGCCTTGACCATGATCGCCGTCTCGATGCTGCTCTTTCTGGCTCTGGAGCTGACCCCTGGCAGCGTCGCCACCAAGGTGCTCGGCCCCTACTCCTCGGAAGAGCAACGCCTGCTCTGGCTCGAGGCCCATGGCTATCTCGAGCCCTTCTATCGGCGCTATTTGGGCTGGCTCGGCAGGTTCGTGACCGGCGACTTCGGCGAGTCCGTGCGCTTCAAGGTGCCGGTGGCCGAGGTCTTGTGGCCGCGCCTCGGCAACACCGCCATTCTCGGGGCCGCGACCTTTGCCGTGATGATCCCGCTCTCGCTCGTGCTCGGGGTATTGGCCGGCATGCGCGAAGGCTCCAAGCTGGACCGCACCATCTCGGTCACCAGCATCGTCACCACCTCGGTCCCCGAGTTTGCCAGCGCGGTCTTCGTCTCGGCCATCCTGGTCTTCTGGCTCAAGCTGCTGCCCGGCACCAGTACCATGTCGGACGGCTTCGAGCTCAGCCAGCTCGTGCTGCCGGTGCTGGTGCTGGTGCTCTACGACTTCGGCTACGTGGCGCGCATGACCCGGGCCTCCATGGCCGAGGTCATGACCACGCCCTATATCCGCACCGCCGTGCTCAAGGGCCTGCCGTACCACAGGGTGATCGTCAAGCACGCGCTGCGCAACGCGCTGATCGCCCCCTTCACGGTGATCATGCTGCAGATCAACTGGCTGCTCTCGGGCGTCATCGTGGTGGAGTTCTTTTTCGCCTACAAGGGCTTCGGCGCGCTGCTGCTGGAAGCCTCGCTGAATCAGGATATTTTTCTGATCGAGGCCTGCGCCATGGTGGCGGTCTTCGTCGCGGTGGCGACCCAGACCATCTCCGACATCGGTTACACCTTCCTCACTCCCCGCATCCGGTTTCGCTAAGAACGCCGCGGTGAGCGAAAGAACCCTCCCCACCCCCGGCCTTGGCAGCGCCTTGGTGCGCGCGCTCAAGTCGTTCGCGCTGCTGCGCGAGAGCCGGGTCGGCATGATCGGCGCGGGGCTGATCGTCTTTTGGCTCGCGGTGGCGATCTTCGCGCCCTTGCTGGCGCCGTTTCCGCCCAATGCGCAGCTGCAACCCTTCGCCCCACCCGGCGCCTCCTATGCCGAGGGCGGCATCTTCTTGTTGGGCACCGACCAGTTGGGCCGCGATATCCTCTCGCGCGTCATCTGGGGCACCCGCACGGTGCTGCTCTATGCGCCGCTGGCGACTTTTACGGCCTATGTGCTGGGCATCGCCATGGGGCTGGCCGCCGGTTACAAGCGGGGCTGGGTGGACGACGTGCTGTCGCGCCTCGGCGATATCATCCTCTCGTTCCCGGTGCTGGTGCTCTACATCCTGATTATCGCCACCATCGGCGCCTCGGGCCTCAACATCGTCATCGCCATCACCTTCGCCAGTGCGCCCGGCATCATGCGTATCGTGCGCGGCCTGGTGCTGGATTTGAGGAACCGCGACTATGTCGCCGCGGCGCAGACCCGCGGTGAATCCTCGTGGCGCATCATGCTGGTGGAGATTCTACCCAACGCGCGCGGGCCGCTGATCGTCGATGCCTGCCTGCGCCTCGGCTATGTCGTCATCACCATCGGCGTGCTCGGCTTTCTCGGCCTCGGCCTGCCGCCGCCCGACCCCGACTGGGGCGGCATGATCAACGAGGCGCGACCGCTGGCGCTGGCCTTCCCCTATATGACGATCTTCCCCTGCCTCGCCATATCCTCGCTCATCCTGGGCTTCAACCTGCTGGCCGACGGCCTGCGCGAAATTTCGCTGAGGGATTAGGACACCGCCATGACGGCCGCGACCCCCCTGCTCGAGATCGAGGACCTTTGCATCTCGTATGCCACGCGTGCCGGCGAGGTGCCGGCGGTGATCGACTTCTCGCTCGCCATGAACGCCGGCGAGAGCGTCGGCCTGGTCGGCGAATCGGGTTGTGGCAAGTCCACCGTCGCCATGGGCATCATGCAATATCTCGGCGGCAACGGCGCCATCGTCGGTGGCAGCATCCGCTTCAAGGGGCGCGATCTGCAGGCGCTCGACAAGCGGGCGCTGCGCGCCTTGCGCGGCGCCGAAATCTCGATGGTCTATCAGGAGCCGATGTCGGCGCTCAACCCGAGCCTGAGCATCGGCAAGCAGCTCATCGAGGTGCCGATGGTGCATGACGGCGTTTCGGCGAGCGAGGCCACGGCCCGCGCGATCCAGCTCTTGCACGACGTTCGGCTGCCCGACGCGGCGCGCTTGATGGGGGCCTATCCGCATCAAATCTCCGGCGGCCAACAGCAGCGCGTGGTGATCGCCATGGCGCTGCTCTCGAATCCGGCGCTGCTGCTGCTCGACGAGCCGACCACGGCGCTTGACGTCACTGTCGAGGCCGGCATCGTCGAGCTGATCGCCGATATCAGCCGGCGCACCGGCACCGCGCTGCTCTACATCTCGCACAATCTCGGCCTCATCCTGGAGGTCTGCGACCGCGTCTGCGTGATGTATTCGGGCGAGGTGGTCGAGGAGGGCGCGGTCACGGCGGTCTTCGAGCAGCCGCGCCACCCCTACACCCACGGCCTGTTCGATTGCATCCCGCTGCCGAGCGCGGACAAGACCGCGCGCCCCCTGGTGCCCATTCGCGGCCAGCTTCCCTTGCCCCACGAACGCCCGGCCGGCTGTAATTTCGCCCCCCGTTGCGACCACGCTCAAGACGGGCTCTGCGACGCCGGCGCGATTGCCATCACGCCGGTTGCCGAAACCGCCGCCACCGCCAACGGACACCGCGTGCGCTGCGCGCGCTGGCGCGAGGTGCGTTGGCTGGAGCCCACCGGCGCGGCGGGCGGCGCCCAAGAGCCGGTGGCGGGCGACGAAGTGCTGCGGGTCGAGGCCATGCAGAAATACTATGCCGTGCACGACCGCTCCATCGGCGCGCTGATTTCGCGCCAGGGCGTGCGTTATGTGAAGGCCAACGAGAGCCTCAGCTTCTCGGCGCGGCGGCGCGAGACCGTCGCCATCGTTGGCGAATCGGGCTGCGGCAAATCGACCTTCGCCAAGGTGCTGATTGGGCTCGAAAGCGCCACCGGCGGCGAAGTTCGCTTCGGCAAGACCGATCTCGGTCGCGTCCCGGTGCAGAAACGCGACGCCGAACAGCTCGCTTCGCTGCAAATGATCTTCCAAAACCCCGACGAAACCTTGAATCCGAGCCTCAGCGTCGGCCGTCAGATCGGCCGTGTGATTCGCAAATTCGGGGTCGAAACCGATGCCCGCAAGACGGCTGAGCGCGTGCACCGTCTCTTGGATCTGGTCAAGCTGCCGCGCGAGTTCGCCCAACGCAAGCCGCGCCAGCTCTCCGGCGGCCAGAAGCAACG